>JAMLIQ010000109.1 GCA_023954095.1 Burkholderiaceae bacterium
TCCTCCCGTGCCCGCAGAATGCGCGGGTGCGTGGTGGGCATGGGGTGGTCGCCAATCAGCAATTCTTCGTACAGTTTCTCGCCGGGTCGCAGACCGGTGAATTCGATGGCGATGTCGCCGCCGGGGTGCTGCCCGTCGCGCACGGTCAGGCCTGCAAGCGCCACAATGCGCCGGGCCAAATCCACGATACGAATGGGCTCGCCCATGTCGAGCAGGAACAGGTCACCACCTTCGGCCATGGTGCCGGCCTGCAGCACCAGTTGCGCAGCCTCGGGGATGGTCATGAAATAGCGTGTGACGTCCGGGTGCGTGACGGTGATCGGGCCGCCTGCGGCGATCTGGCGGCGAAACAGCGGGATTACGCTGCCGCTGGAACCCAGCACGTTGCCAAAGCGCACCATGGAAAATCGGGTAGGGCAGCGCCATGGAGAAGGGGGGGCTGTGTCAAAGGGGGCGTGGCCGCATGCCGCGATGGCCTGCAGGATCATTTCGGCCACGCGCTTGCTGGCGCCCATGATGTTGGTGGGGCGCACCGCCTTGTCGGTGGACACCAGGACAAAATGCTGCGCCCCATGTTCCAGGGCCATGCGCACCATGTTCAGCGTCCCGAACACGTTGTTCAGAATGCCCTCGCCCGCGTTGGCCTCGACCATGGGGACATGTTTGTAGGCCGCCGCATGGTAGATGGAGCCGGGGCGGTGGGCGCGGAAGATGTCGGCCATGCGCCGGGCGTCGCCCACGCTGGCCAGCAGGGGTTCCAGTGCGCAGCCATGGGCGCCTTGCGCGTACAGCGTTTGCAGCTCATGGTGGATGCGGTAGAGGGCAAATTCGCTGTGATCGACCAGCAACAGCCGGGCTGGCCTTTCGTGCACGATCTGACGGCACAGTTCGCTGCCAATGCTGCCGCCAGCGCCCGTCACCATCACCACCTGGCCTGACAGGTTCTGGCCCAGCAGACTGGGCAGGGGCGCCACGGGTTCGCGGCCCACCAGGTCTTCGATGTCCAGGTCCTGGAAATCCGCCACCGTGACACGTCCGCTGGCCAGATCGGATAGACCCGGCAGGGTGCGGATGCGCACGGGCAGATCGTGCAGGCTTTCAATGATCTCGCGCCTGCGCTGGCGTGTCGAGCTGGGGATGGCCAGTAGAACGTCCGTCACGTCCAGGCGCTGCACCACCTCGGGCAGGGCCCGTGGCGCGTATACCCGCACGCCATTGATGCTGCGCCCAATCTTCGCCGTATCGTCGTCCACAAAGCCCTGCAGCACGTATTGGTGCATGCCGATCAGGCCCGCGGCTGTTTGCGCGCCGGCACTGCCAGCGCCGTAGATCAGCAGGCGCTGTGACGTCTTGCCGGGCCGTCCGGCAAGCCACAGCCACCCCAGCGCACGGCTGGATCCCACGAGCAGCAGGAAGATCAGTGGTTGCAGTGCCCCTACGCTGCGGGGTACCCCTTCCCACTGGGCCAGCAGCAGGATGGTCAGCAGCAGCACCCCATACAGCGCCACGGCCTTGCCGGTGGTGATGAGGGCGTGGATGCCGGTATAGCGAAAAATGGCACGGTACAGCCCCAGGTTGACGAAGATCGGAAAAGCCAGCATCGGGCCCAGGGCGTACACCAGCCACTGCATTCCTTCGGGTTGGTGCAGGGTTTCGAGGCGCAGGGAAAATGCCAGCCACATGGCCAGCAGGCCCATGCCGGTGTCCATGGCCACGACGAACAGGCGCTTGGCGGCGCGGGGCCATTCCAGAATGCGGTTCAGCAAGGTGCGTTGCGGCGCCATCGGTGTGTCACAAAGGGGCAATGCCGGTGCGTTCGAGGACGTCGCCCACCAGTTCCAGCCGCACGAGCGGGTTGTCGAGCTGCATCAGCCGCTGTTTGAGTTCCAGTGGCACCGGCAGCAGTTCGCACCAGCGGTTGGCGACCCAGCCGCAGTTGTCGAGCTGCGCATCCGTGGGTGCGATGGCCGCAGGGCTGGTGGGATCGCGTTCGCGCAGCGAGGCCAGCACCTGTTCCAGCGCGCGTGTGGTCGCAGCAAGGTGTTCCGGCACGGAGACAGGCAGGTCTGCCGCCAGCATTTCCACGTCGGCTACCCAGAGCCGGTGGGGGAGCAGACGGCTCTGGACGATGCGAAAACGCTGGTCGCCTCGGCATAGCAGCTGGATCAATCCGGGCTGCGGGCTCTGCAATTCCTCGATGGTTGCGAGGGTGCCCACTTCATATAGTTGCTCTGCCGGAGCTCCGGCACGGCGGACTTCCTGGCCGCTGCGCAAGCCGATGATGCCAAAGGGCGCCCCTGCCTGGTGGCATTTGCGCACCATGTCGAGGTAGCGCACTTCAAACACGCGCAAGGCCAGCATCCCGCCCGGAAAGAGCAGGGAGGCAAGCGGGAAAAGTGGCAGGCTGGTCAGGGTAAGGGGCTGCGACATGGACGGGTGCGAGAATCGATAAGGCTATCATCCCATGCCGCAGTGCGACCAAGGGTGTCTCCGTTCAATGCTCTATCAGATTGTTTCTTTTTTGCTGGATGTCGTGGCCGGGCTCCTGTGCGGTGCCTGTCTGCTGCGCATCTACATGCAGTGGCAGCGTGTGCCTTTCGGCAACCCGGTCGGGCGGCTGGTGTTTGCCTTCAGCGACTGGATGGTGCTACCGCTGCGCCGGGTGCTGCCGAACGCAGGCCGCTGGGACTGGGCCTGCCTGCTGGCCGCGCTGCTGGTGGAACTGGTGCAGTACGGTGTGCTGTGGTTGTTGCTGGGCGCGGGTGCTGGGTGGCAGTGGCTGCCTGGACTGGCGCTTTTCGGCGTGGTCAGGGTGGCCATCACGGGCCTGATCGGCCTGATGATTGTGTATGCCGTGCTGTCCTGGGTGCAGACCCGGTCGCCGGTGTCCGATGTGATCGGACGACTGTGTGAGCCGCTGCTGCGGCCTGTGCGGCGCCTCATTCCACTGGTCGGCGGGATTGACCTCTCGCCCTTGGTGCTGCTGGTGCTGTTGCAGGTCGCCATGATGGTGTTGGGAAATCTGCAGGCCAGCCTGCTGCGTTAGGAGTTCCTGACAGCGAGGTGTCAGAGCGTTCAGCAGCACGCAAAACGGCCTGCGGCACCTGGGGTGTCGCAGGCCGTCTGTGGGGGACGCGCCGGGCCAGAGCCGGTGCGCGCCTACAGCACCTCGCTGGCGAAATCCGCCAGTCGCGAGCGCTCGCCGCGGGCCAGGGTGATGTGGCCGCTGTGCGGCCAGCCCTTGAAGCGGTCCACGGCAAAGGTCAGGCCCGACGATCCCTCGGTGAGATAGGGTGTGTCGATCTGCGCCAGGTTGCCCATGCAGATGATTTTGGTGCCCGGCCCGGCGCGCGTGATCAGCGTTTTCATTTGCTTGGGCGTGAGGTTCTGGGCCTCGTCGATGATCACGTACTTGTTCATGAACGTGCGCCCGCGCATGAAGTTCATGCTCTTGATCTTGATACGGCTGCGGATCAGTTCGTTGGTGGCGGCGCGCCCCCATTCACCGGCATTGCCGCCGTCGCCCTTGGCGAGAAACTCGAGGTTGTCGTCCAGCGCACCCATCCAGGGGCCCATCTTTTCTTCCTCGGTGCCGGGCAGGAAGCCGATGTCCTCGCCCACGCTCACCGTCGCGCGGGTCATGATGATCTCGGTGTAGCGTCGGTCGTCCAGCACCTGCGTGAGGCCTGCTGCCAGCGCCATCAAGGTCTTGCCTGTGCCTGCCGTGCCCGCCAGGGTGACGAAATCGACCTCGGGATCCATCAGCAGGTTGATGGCGAAATTCTGCTCGCGGTTGCGCGTGGTCACGCCCCACACCGCGTTCTTGGCGTGGCCATAGTCCTTGAGTGTCTTGAGCACGGCCGTCTTGTCGCGGATTTCGCTCACGCGCGCATACAGGCTGGGCTCGCCTGGCGCCTCGAAATAGACGAACTGGTTGATCATCAGCTGCGGAACGATCGGGCCGCTGATGCGATAGAACGTGTGTGCGCCGCTCTGCCAGCTTTCCACCGATTTGCCGTTGCGGTTCCAGAAGTCGGGCGGCAGCTGCAGTGCGCCGGAATAGAGCAGATCACCGTCTTCCAGCGCCTTGTCGTTCTGGTAGTCCTCGGCTGGCAGGCCCAGGGCCCGCGCCTTGACGCGCATGTTGATGTCCTTGGACACCAGCACCACTTCGCGCGGGGCATGCTGTGTGCGCAGTGCGGCCACTACTCCCAGGATCTGGTTGTCTGCCTTGCCTTGGGGAAGGCTGGTGGGGAGTTGGTATTCCAGTGTTGATGTCTGGAAGAACAGGCAGCCACCGGCCGCGCGCTGGCCTGTGGAGTCGAGCTTGAGGCCCTTGCCGATATCGGCGCCCTGTGCGCCGGCCAGGGCGTCCAGTGCGCGGCTCACCTGGCGGCCGTTGCGCGCCACTTCGGTCATGCCTTTCTTGTGTGCATCGAGCTCCTCGAGCACGATCATCGGCAGATAGATGTCGTGTTCCTCGAAACGGAACAGGCTGGTCGGGTCGTGCAGGAGCACATTGGTGTCCAGCACAAACAGCTTGGCCGGGCCTGTGCCACGCGCCTTGCGGCTGCGCGCGGCAGCCGGTTTTGCGGCCACCAGGGCGGGCGCTGGCGCAACAGGCGCCTCGGTGGCGCGGGTCTGGATTTCAGGGGCTGGCGGGGTGGCGGCGGAGCGCCGAGTGCGGGATGCCGGTGCAGCGGCCGGTGGCGGAGGATTGTCGGCTTTGCGCTGCGGGGTTTTGCGTGCCTTGGAAGCGGCTGCAGCGGTGTTGTGCGGGGCTGAAAACGCTTCGGGGGCCAGAAGGGCGGCGCGCCTGGAGGGAGCGGGGGGCAGGGGCATGGTGCGAAAGGCCTCGGATCGGATCGGTCTAGAAAGCAAAAAGCCGCCTGGAAACCAAGGCGGCCTTTGGAGAGTGAACGGGCGTTGCGATGGGCAGCGGCATGGGACCATTATGCACGGCAGTATTGACACTGCCGCGATGGTGCCGGACGCTGCGTCAGGCCGCCTTTTTCAGGGCTTTGATGGACTTGACTGCCTTGAGCACTTCCTCGACGTGACCGGGCACCTTGAGGCCACGCCACTCGAAGGCCACCAGGCCATCGGGGCCGATGAGGAAGGTGCTGCGTTCGATGCCCTTGACCTTCTTGCCGTACATGATCTTGTTCTTGACAACGCCGAACATGTGGCACATTTTTTCTTCGGTGTCGGCGATGAGTTCGAACGGGAGTTCGAGTTTTTCCTTGAACTCATCGTGCGACTTCATGTTGTCGCGCGAGACGCCGAACACCGCAGCGCCTGCCTTGACGAAATCCTTGTACTTGTCGCGGAACTGCATGGCCTCTGTGGTGCAGCCCGGGGTATTGTCCTTGGGGTAGAAGTACAGGATCAGGACCTGACCGTTGTGGGAAGTGTTGGAAACCTTGACCCCGTTGGTCGCATTGGCTTCGAATTCCGGGAGGGGTTTGTTGACAACGATCGCCATATGTCTTCGTTCTCTCAGGATGAGGTCGTTGAAAAACCGGTAGTGCGCGCATGTTCTTCTTATTGGGCTCTACCGGCTGCAACCTCGTATTTTAACCTGAAACGGTCTTTGTGGACTGGTAAGCAAGGGTATCCAGAATCAGTGCCGCCAGCACGTGGCGGCCCTCGCCCGCAAGGATGTTGTAGGTGCGGCAGGCGGCGGCAGTGTCCATGGTTTCCACGCCGATACGCCGGGCCATCAGAGGTTGCAGCCAGGCAGGTGGGACAAAGCGCAACCGGCTTCCGCTGCCCAGCAGCAGCACTTCGGCATCGAGTTGCGCCAGTTCTTTGAAGTGTTCCGCGGACAGGTCTTCAAACTGCGTGCAGGGCCAGGGCAGGCGCAGCCCGCGGGAGCTGAGGATGATGCTGGAATGGATCTTCTCGGCCCCCACGCTGATCCAGCCGGGGCCATGGCCAGTGATGCTGTGGGCGTCGAATCGGTCAGGCTGGAATTTCATGGGCGGGGCGGGGTGCGCAAAGCGGCCGGGCGGCCTGAGGCAGGGTGTGGAACTGTGGTCAAATTATAGGTTTCACCGCAGGCCCTGTCGGCTGCGGGCCTTTGCCACTGCACCACGACCGCGCATGAAAACCATCCTCAAGTCCACCAAGCTCAACAACGTTCTCTACGATGTGCGCGGCCCCATCGTGGATGCGGCCCGGCAGATGGAGGACGAGGGCCAGAAGATCATCAAGCTCAATATCGGCAACATGGCGCCGTTCGGCTTCGACCCGCCCGAGGAGGTGGTGCAGGACATGGCGCGCAACCTGCCCGAATCGGCCGGGTACTCCGACAGCAAGGGCATCTTCGCGGCGCGCAAGGCCGTGATGCACTACACGCAGCAGCAGGGCATCGCGGGCGTCACGCTCGACGACATCTACCTGGGCAACGGCGCGAGCGAACTCATCGTCATGGCGACGAACGCGCTGCTCAACGACGGCGACGAGCTGCTGCTGCCCGCCCCCGACTACCCGCTGTGGACGGCGGCCACCAGCCTCTCGGGCGGCGTGCCGGTGCACTATGTGTGCGACGAAGCCAACGGCTGGATGCCCAGCCTGGAGGACATGCGCGCCAAGATCACGCCGCGCACGCGCGGCATCGTCGTCATCAACCCCAACAATCCCACGGGCGCGCTGTATTCCGACGCGCTCCTGCGCGGCATCGTGCAGCTGGCGCGCGAGCACGACCTGGTGCTGCTGGTGGACGAGGTGTACGACAAGGTGCTGTACGACGGAGTGAAGCACACTGCCATGGCCAGCCTGTCCACCGACGTGCTCACGCTCACCTTCAACTCGCTCTCCAAGGCCTACCGTTCCTGCGGCTTCCGCGCGGGCTGGATGGTGGTTTCGGGCGACAAGCGGGCCGCACGCGACTACATCGAAGGCCTGAACATGCTGGCCAACCTCAAGCTCGGCTCCAACGTGCCGGGGCAGTGGGCCATCCAGACGGCGCTGGGCGGCTACCAGAGCATCAACGATCTCGTCAAGGAAGGCGGGCGCCTGCGCCGCCAGCGCGACCTGGCCTATGAACTGATCTCCAAGATTCCGGGTGTGACCTGCGTCAAGCCCCAGGCGGCGCTGTACATGTTCCCGCGCCTCGATCCCGAGATGTACCCCATCGAGGACGACCGCCAGTTCTTCATGGAGGTGCTGCGTGCCACGCGCGTGATGCTGGTGCAGGGCTCGGGCTTCAACTACCCCGACAACCAGCATTTCCGCATCGTCTTCCTGCCCCATGAGGACGATTTGCGCGAGGCCATCGGCCGACTGGCGGGATTCCTGGCCCAGTATCGGCAGCGCCACGCGAAGGCTTGAAACTATTGTTTTTGTAGCATCTTGCGCTTGTTGCATGGGCGCTTGAAGAATTTTTTACTGAGAGTTTTCTGATGAAACCCATCCAAGTAGGCCTTCTGGGCATCGGCACCGTCGGCAGCGGCGTGTTCAACGTGCTGCAACGCAACCAGGAAGAGATCCGCCGCCGCGCGGGCCGTGGCATCGAGATCGCCATGGTCGCCGACCTGGATGTGGAGCGTGCCCGTTCGGTCGTGGGTGCGGACATCCAGGTCGTCAACGACGCGCGCGCCGTCATCGCCAACCCCGAAATCGACATCGTGATCGAGCTGATCGGCGGCTACGGCATCGCCAAGGCGCTGGTGCTCGAAGCCATTGCCGCGGGCAAGCATGTGGTCACGGCCAACAAGGCCTTGCTGGCCGTGCACGGCAGCGAAATCTTCGCCGCAGCGTCGGCCAAGGGTGTGATGGTGGCGTTCGAGGCCGCCGTGGCCGGGGGCATCCCCATCATCAAGGCCCTGCGCGAAGGCCTCACGGCCAACCGCATCCAGTGGATCGCGGGCATCATCAACGGCACGACGAACTTCATCCTCTCCGAGATGCGCGACAAGGGCCTGGACTTCGACGTGGTGCTCAAGGAAGCCCAGCGCCTGGGCTACGCCGAGGCCGACCCCACCTTCGACATCGAGGGCGTGGACGCCGCGCACAAGGCCACCATCATGTCGGCGATCGCCTTCGGCATCCCGGTGCAGTTCGACAAGGCCTACGTGGAAGGCATCACCAAGCTGGGCGCGGCCGACATCAAGTACGCCGAGCAGCTGGGCTACCGCATCAAGCTGCTGGGCATTACCAAGCGGGCCGAAAGATTTGATGCCAACGGCAAAGCCGTTGGGGGCGTGGAGCTGCGCGTGCACCCGAGCCTGGTGCCCTCCAAGCGCCTGATCGCCAACGTCGAGGGTGCCATGAATGCCGTGCTGGTGCAGGGCGACGCCGTGGGTGCCACGCTGTACTACGGCAAGGGCGCGGGCAGCGAGCCCACGGCCAGCGCGGTGATTGCCGATCTGGTCGACATCACCCGTCTGCACACCGCCGACCCGCACCACCGCGTGCCGCACCTGGCCTTCCAGCCGCACACCCTGCAGGACGCCATGGGCGCGCTGCCCGTG
>JAMLIQ010000011.1 GCA_023954095.1 Burkholderiaceae bacterium
AAGCGCTCGAACGCTTCCTTGAGCTGGTGCTGCCAGTGGCGCTTGTCGGCCTCGCTGGCAAAGCTGGCCTCGAAGCTGTTGCTGGCGAGCTGGTAGGCATGGCGCGCCGTCATGCCGGTGGCGGCGAACACCTGGACGAAGTTGTCGTTGAGGTAGCCGCCGAAGTAGGCCGGGTCGTCGGAATTGACGGTGGCGCACAGGCCCGCATCGAGCAACTGGCGCAGGTTGTGGTCCTTGAGGTCGGGGAAGACGCACAGCTTCTGGTTCGACAGCGGGCAGACGGTCAGCGGGATACGCTCCTTCGCCAGGCGCTGCATGAGCGCCGCATCCTGGACCGCCTGCACGCCATGGTCGATGCGCTCGACCTTGAGCACATCCAGCGCGCTCCAGATGTAGGCGGGCGGTCCCTCCTCGCCCGCGTGGGCCACAAGATGCAGGCCCAGGTCACGGCAGCGGGCAAAGACACGCGCAAATTTCTCGGGCGGGTGGCCCAGCTCGCTGCTGTCGAGCCCCACGCCAATGAACTTGTCCAGCAGCGGCAATGCCTGCTCCAGCGTGGCAAACGCCTCTTCCTCGCTGAGGTGGCGCAGGAAGCACAGGATCAGCGATGCGCTGATGCCATGCGTGGTGCGCGCATCCTCGCAGGCGCGGTGCAGGCCGTTGATGACGGTCTCGATGGCGACGCCCCGCGCGGTATGGGTTTGCGGGTCGAAAAAGATTTCGGCATGCACCACGTTGTCGAGCGCGGCCCGCGCCAGGTAGGCACGCGCCATATCGTAGAAATCCTGCTCGTGCAGCAGCACGCTGGCGCCCGCGTAGTAGATGTCCAGAAAGCTCTGCAGATCGGTGAACGCGTAGGCCGCGCGCAGCGCCTCCACGCTGGCGTAGGGAAGGCGCACATCGTTGCGCTGGGCCAGGGCAAAAATCAGTTCGGGTTCGAGTGAGCCCTCGATGTGGATGTGCAGCTCGGCCTTGGGCATGGCACGCAGCAGCACTGCCAGGCGCTCGGCGGACAGGGGAGGGACCTTGAACATGAGTGCTTTCCTTCCATTGAAAAGGGCCGCCCACGGGCGGCCCTTTGGTTCGACGCCCAGGCGTAGGGATTACTTCTTGTCGCCGCCGGGCACCTTGCCTTCCACGCCCTTGACGTAGAAGTTGACGCCGCCCAGGAACTTGTCATCGGCCACCACGTCCTTGTCCAGCACGGGTTTGCCGTCCTGCCCCAGGATCGGGCCCTTCCAGATGCTGAAGGAACCATCGGCCAGGCCCTTCTTGACTTCTTCGACCTTGGCCTTGATCTCTGCAGGCACGTCTTCGGCGATGGACACGATGTCGATCGCGCCTTCCTTCACGCCCCACCAGGCCTGGCCCGTGGCCCAGGTGCCGTCCAGCGCATCTTTGACGGCCTTGGTGTAGTACGGGCCCCAGTTGATCACGGCCGACGCCAGGTGGGCCTTGGGGCCATAGGCGGTCATGTCGGAATCCCAGCCGAAGGCACGCTTGCCCTTTTCCTGCGCCGTTTTCAATACGGCGGGCGAATCGGTGTTCTGGAACAGCACGTCGGCGCCGCCGTTGATCAGCGACGTGGCCGCTTCGGTTTCCTTGGGCGGGCTGAACCATTCGTTCACCCAGACGACCTTGGTCTTGATCTTGGGGTTCACGCTTTGCGCACCCAGCGTGAAACTGTTGATGTTGCGCAGCACTTCGGGGATGGGCACCGAGCCCACCACGCCCAGCGTGTTGGTCTTGGTCATGGCGCCAGCGATCACGCCCGCCATATACGCGCCTTCATAGGTGCGACTGTCATAGGTGCGCATGTTCTCGGCGGTCTTGTAGCCGGTGGCGTGCTCGAACTTGACGCCGGGGTTGTCGGCAGCCACCTTGAGCATGGACTCCATGTAGCCGAACGTGGTGCCAAAGATCAGCTTGTTGCCCTGGCCCGCCATGTCGCGCAGCACGCGCTCCGCGTCGGCCGACTCGGGCACGCTTTCCACAAAACTGGTGACGATCTTGTCGCCAAACTCTTTCTCGATCGCCTTGCGACCGTTGTCGTGTGCATACGACCAGCCGCCGTCGCCCACGGGGCCGACATAGGCAAACGCGACCTTCAGCGGCTCGGGCTTGGGCGCCGGGGCTTCGGTAACCGGCGCCGGTGCGGGTGCAGGGGCCGGAGCGGGCTCTTCCTTCTTGCCACAGCCCACGAGTGCGGCGGCGGCTACGGCGGACATCGCGGCCACTTTCAGCAGAGCGCGTTTGTGCAGATCGGTCATGTCGGTTCCTTCTGGGGGAGAGTTGGGGACAGGAAAAACGGCCATTATGAGCCGGGATGGAAAGGTTTGCCCAGGGAGGCCGGCATGTTCACGCGAATCCATTGCGGATTGCGCGAGATCAGCGCCAGCACCACGATGGTGGAGAGGTAGGGCAGCATGCTCAGCCACTGGCTGGCCACCTGCACACCCGTGGCCTGCAGATGGAACTGCAGCATGGTCACACCACCGAACAGGTAGGCACCCAGCAGCACGCGCGCCGGACGCCAGGTGGCAAAGGTGGTCAGCGCCAGCGCGATCCAGCCGCGCCCGGCCACCATGCCCTCCACCCACAACGGCGTGTACACGGTGGAAATGTAGGCTCCGGCCAGGCCACACAGTGCGCCCCCGGTCACCACGGCTGCCAGGCGGATACGCCGCACCGGATAGCCCAGCGCGTGGGCGGACTGGGGCGATTCACCCACCGAACGCAGCACGAGCCCGGCACGGGTGCGGTAGAGAAACCACACCAGCGCGCCCGCAAAAAGCACCGTGAGGTACACCATGGGATGCTGGCGGAACAGGGCCGGGCCCAGCAGCGGCACATCGCTGAGCCAGGGCAAGGGATATTTGGGCAGTTCGGGCAGTTTGGCCTGCACATAGCTGATGCCGGCAAACGCCGAGAAACCGGTGCCGAACAGGCTCAAGGCCAGCCCCGTGGCGTATTGGTTGGTCCCCAGCCAGATCACCAGCCAGCCAAAGATGGCGGCCAGTACGGCGCCCGCTGCCATGCCCGCCGCAAAACCCAGCCAGGTGTTGCCCGTGTGCACCACGGTGGCAAAGCCCGCAATGGCGGCACACAGCATCATGCCCTCGGCGCCCAGGTTGACGATGCCGGCCTTTTCGTTGATGAGCAGGCCCAGTGCCGCAATGGCCAGCACGGTGCCCGCGCTGAGCGTGGCGCCGATCAGGAGTGCGTACGATTCCATATCAGGCTCCTGCCTTTGCGCCGTCGGCACGCACCCAGCGCACGCGGTAGGCAATCAGGGTGTCGCAGGCCAGCAGCGAGAACAGCAGCAGCCCCTGGAACACGCCGGTGAGCGATTTGGGCAAGCCCAGGCGCGACTGCGCCAATTCACCGCCGATGTAGAACATGCTCATGAGAATGGCCGAAAACACCATGCCCACCGGATGCAGACGCCCCACAAAGGCCACGATGATGGCGGCAAAACCGTAGCCTGCGGGGACATAGGGCGTGAGCTGGCCGATCGGCCCGGCCACCTCCAGCGCCCCCGCCAGCCCGGCGGCACCGCCCGAAACCAGCAGCGCCGTCCAGAGCGCACGGCGCGACGAAAACCCGGCATAGCGGGCCGCATCAGGCGCCAGCCCACCCACCTGCTGCGCAAACCCGGCGCGTGAGCGAAACAGAAACACCCACAGCGCTGCCGCACTGGCCAGTGCAATGAGCAGGCCGATGTGCACGCGCGAACCCGCCATCAAACGCGGGATCTGCGTCACTTTCTCGAACGTGCGCGTCTGCGGGAAGTTGTAGCCCATGGGGTCCTTCCAGGGACCGAACACCAGATAACTCAGCAGCAGCGTAGCCACGTAGACGAGCATCAGGCTGACCAGGATTTCATTGGCGTTGAAGCGGTCGCGCAGCAGCGCCGTCAGCCCTGCCCAGGCCATGCCGCCCAGCACCCCGGCCAACAGCAGCGTCGGCACGATCCAGGCACCGGTGTCCTTGCTGGCCAGCAGCGCCACGCCGCCGGCAAAGATGGCGCCCATCACGAACTGGCCCTCGGCACCGATGTTCCAGACGTTGGAGCGAAAGCACACGGCCAGCCCCAGCGCGATCAGCAGCAGCGGCGTGGCCTTGACCATGAGTTCGCCCAGCGCGTACTGCGAGCGCACCGGCTCCCAGAAAAAGATCTGCAGCCCCCGCACCGGGTCTTTGCCCAGCAGGGTGAACAGCGCCACGCCGATCAGCACCGTGACACACAGCGCCAGCACCGGCGAGCCATAAGTCCAAAGGCGCGAAGCCTGGGGTCGGGATTCAAGCTTCAGCATGGGGAACCCCGCTTTGCAGTTCTGCCAATTGCGCGCGGTTGCGCGCCAGATGGGCCTGTACATCGGCATGCCACAGGCCGCTCATCCATTCGCCAATGCGCGGCGCCGTGGCCTCGGCCCGGTCGACCGAGGGCGAGAGACGCCCCTTGGCCATCACGTACAGCCGGTCGCTGATGTCGAACAGCTCTTCCAGTTCTTCGCTGAGCACCAGCACGGCGCAGCCCGCGTCGCGCAGCTGCAGGATTTCGCTGCGGATCTGCTGCGCAGCGCCCACATCAACCCCCCAGGTGGGCTGGGAAACAATGAGCAGGGTCGGGTTGGCCGAGACCTCCCGCCCGACGATGAACTTTTGCAGGTTGCCGCCCGAAAGCGACTGCGCCGCCGCATGCGGCCCACCCGCCCGCACGCCAAAGCGCTCGATGATGGCCTGCGCCTGCGCCTGCAGCACGGGCATGCGAATCCAGCCGCCCCGGCCCACGGCATCGTCGCGGGTGAGCAGCAGGTTGTGCGCCAGGCCCATGCTGGGCACGGCGCCCCGGCCCAGGCGCTCCTCGGGCACAAAGTGCAGGCCCAGGGCGCGGCGCTGGCGCGGGTCCAGGTGGCCGGCGTTCTGGCCAGCGACCTGCACCATGTCGGGACGGGCGCGCTGGTCCTCGCCCGACAGCGCATACAAAAGCTCTCTTTGCCCGTTGCCCGAGACTCCGGCAATGCCGACCACCTCGCCCGCACGCACCTCGAACTGCAGGTCCACCAGATCGACACCAAACGGGTCGGTGCGCGGCAGGCTCAGGCCGGTCACGCGCAGCACGGTGTCACCCGTCTGGGCGGCGCGGTGCTCCAGCGCAGGGGGCTCTGCCCCAATCATCAGGCGCGAGAGCGACGCGTTCGACTCCTCCCGCGGGTCGCACACGCCCGTGACCTTGCCGCCGCGCAGCACCGTGCAGGCGGTGCACAGCGCGCGGATCTCGTGCAGCTTGTGGCTGATGTAGAGAATGCTGCAGCCCTCGGCGGCCAGCTTGCGCAGCACCACGAAGAGCTTTTCGACGGCCTGGGGCGTGAGCACCGAGGTAGGTTCATCGAGGATGAGCAGGCGCGGCTCGGTGAGCAGCGCGCGGATGATCTCCACGCGCTGCATCTCGCCCACGCTCAGGGTGTGCACCGGGCGCAGCGGATCGATGTCCAGGCCGTACTCCTGCGCCTTGGCGGTGATGCGGCGGGTGACGTCGGCCAGGGAATGGGTTTTGTCCAGCCCCAGCCACACGTTCTCGGCCACGGTCAGCGTATCGAACAGGCTGAAATGCTGGAACACCATGGCAATGCCCAGGTGCCGCGCCTCTTGCGGGTTGCGCACATGCACGGCGCGGCCATCGAACGACACGCTGCCTTCGTCGGGGCGGGTGGCACCGTAGATGATCTTCATCAGCGTGGACTTGCCGGCGCCGTTTTCGCCCAGCACGGCGTGGATTTCACCAGGCTGCACAAGCAGCGATACGCCGCTGTTGGCGACCACGGCGGGGTAGCGCTTGGTAATGCCCGTGAGCTGCAACCGGGGCGGCGCTGCCGTGCCGGTGGCGGAAGGGGGTACGGTGGGACTCATGCGGGCAATTGTCTCTCAATTTGTAATATTCATGGGATAAAAAGGCCTCCAACGCTGACAGAGCAAGCGCTGATAGCTATTGTTTTCGCAGCGAAAGTGCAACACCCCGAATGCATTCACGCAGCCACATGGCCGCCGCCGAATGGTGGCTGCGTCCGTGCCAGAGCTGGTAATACATCAGCGGTGGAAAGTCTACCGGGCACGGCAGGATGGTCACCGGGAGGTGCGCCGTGAAGCGCTCGCAGTACTGCCGCCCGGTGGTCAGCACCAGCAGGCTGCTGGCGACGATGTCCGGGATCAGGCTGAAATGCGCGCAGCGCGCCGTGATGGTGCGGCACAGACCCTGCGAATCAAGGTAACCATCGATCACGCCGCGCGCACCCGGATGGGTGGGCGTGGGGGCGATGTGTTCGGCTTCCAGCCACTCCTGGACGTCCCAGCCCCGGCGCACGGCCGGGTGATCCTGGCTGACCAGGCAGACCACTTCATCGGACAGCAGGCGCCCCAGGTGCAGGTCGTCCGGGGGCTGCGGCCAGTTTCCAATGACGACATCGGCCTCGCCCTGCGCCAGCAGCGCGTGGTAGTGGGCATCGGGCGAGAGCGGCAGGATTTCAATGGGGCACAGCGGCGCCTCCTGCTTGATGCGCGCCACCAGGCGCGGCAGGAAGTACGGATCGAGGTAGTCGCTGGCGGCCACGCGGAAGGTACGTGTGGCGCTGCGCGGATCGAAGCCGCGCGCGTCCGAGAACAGTGCCTCGGCCGCGCGCAGGATGGCCCCCGCAGGCTCCACCATGCGCAGGGCGACGTCGGTGGGCACCATCGCCCCGCCCGAGCGCACCAGCAAGGGATCGCCCGCCAGGGCACGCAGGCGCTTCAAGGCAGCCGACACCGCCGGCTGGTGCATGCCCAGCCGCACGGCCGCCCTCGATACGCTGCGTTCAGTCAACACGGTGTGCAAGACCCTTATGAGATGGAGGTCTATCTTGTCGAAAAGGGCTTGTTCTCTCATAGCTGTGCAGGCATTCCCGTCATACGGCGAGGCTTATGTCGCGGGGGGCTGCACGCTCTACCCTAGAACGTCCGCAGTCATCCGCTGTAACCTCTCGACCATGCGCTCCTTGCAATTCATCCGCCGCGGCCAGCCGATAGCGTTGGCCAATGTACCACCCGACCGCACGCTTTTGCAGGTGCTGCGCGAGGACCTGGGCCACACCGGCACCAAGGAGGGCTGCGGCGAAGGTGACTGCGGGGCCTGTACCGTGGTGGTCGGCGAGGCCGCAGACGGCCGCATGACCTACCGTGCCATCAACGCCTGCATCTGCCTGGCGCATTCCGTCGATGGCAAGGCCCTGTGGACGAGCGAAGACCTGGCGCTCGACCCACTGATCCAGCCCGCCAAAGGCACCGGACCCGGCGGTGACCTTCACCCGGTGCAGCAGGCGCTGGTGGACCACCATGCCTCCCAGTGCGGCTTCTGCACGCCGGGTTTTGTGATGAGCCTGTTCGCCCTGTACCAGAACCAGGTCTGCCGCGGCCAGCCCGTCACGCGCGAGCAGGCCGTGCGAGACCTCTCGGGCAACCTGTGCCGCTGCACCGGCTACCGCCCCATCCTGGACGCCGCCCAGCAGATGCACACCCTGCCCCGCATGCAGGTCGACGAGACAGAATTGCTACAAAAAATGGAGCTACTGGCGCAAGGCCATAAAGCGCCAAAGGCCGATTTGACCTATATTTCTCCCACCACGCTGGACGCCCTGCTGGCAGCACGCACGGCGCACCCGCAGGCGCAGCTGGTGGCAGGCTGCACCGATGCGGGGCTGTGGGTGACCAAGCAGCACCGCCAGTTCGGCCAGGTGCTCGACGTGACCCGCGTGGCCGAGCTGCGCCAGATCACCGAGGCGGCAGACCACACCGCCATCGGCGCCGCCGTGCGCCTGCAGGACGCCTTTGACGCGCTGGTGCAGCGTCGGCCGCAACTGCACACCTTTGCCACGCGCTTTGCCGGGCTGCCGGTGCGCAACGCCGGCACGCTGGGGGGCAACATCGCCAATGGCTCGCCGATTGGCGACTCCATGCCGCTGCTCATTGCCCTGCGCGCCCGCGTGGTGCTGGCCAGCCCCCGGGGCGAGCGCACGCTGGCGCTGGAAGACCTGTACACCGGCTACCGCCAGAACGTGCTGGCGCCCGACGAAGTGCTGGCACGCATTCTGGTGCCCCACCCGGCCCACAACGAGCTGTTGCGCGCCTACAAGGTGTCCAAGCGCTTCGACGACGACATCTCCGCCGTGTGCCTGGTGCTGTGCCTGCATCTGGAAGATGGCGCCGTGCGCGCCGCCTCCATCGGCGCTGGCGGTGTGGCCGCCGTACCCGCCCGTGCGCGCCAGGCCGAAGACGCCCTCACAGGCCAGTCCTGGAACGAAACTGCCGTGCAGCAGGCCGCGCAGGCGCTGCAGACCGAGTTCACCCCCCTGTCCGACATGCGCGCCAGCAGTGCGTACCGGCGCACCGTGCTGGCCCGGCTGGTGCAGCGCTTCTGGCTCGAAAGCCTGGGCCACACCGAGGTGTCGCTGGAGAGCTTCCGGCTGGAGGAATCGGCATGAGCACCCACCGCGCCATGGGCCAGTCACACCCGCACGAGAGCGCCCGGGCGCAGGTCGCGGGCGCGGCACACTACATCGACGACCTGCCCGAGGTCAAAGGCACGCTGTACGCGGCGCCCATCCTCTCGCCCGTGGCGCACGGCCGCCTCAACGGTCTGGATACGGCGCCCGCCCTGGCCATGCCCGGCGTGCGCGCCGTAGTGCTGGCGCAGGACATTCCCGGCGACCCGGTGCTGGCCGCCTTTGCCCACGACGAGCCCATTTTTGCCCGGGACACCGTGCACCATGTGGGCCAGGTGCTGGGGCTGGTGGTGGCCACCTCCGTCATGGAGGCGCGCCGCGCGGCCCGCGCCGTGCGGCCCGACATCACTGCGCTGCCCGCCATCCTGACCATTGACGCCGCACTCCAGGCGCAAAGCCAGGTGCTGCCGCCCGTGGTGGTGCGCCGGGGCATGCCCGAGGCCGCGCTGCAGGCCGCACCCCACCGCCTGAGCGGGCAGCTCGAAGTGGGCGGACAGGAACATTTCTATCTCGAAGGCCAGATCGCCTATGCCCTGCCGCTCGAGCAAGGGCAGTGGTGGATCCACTCCAGCACGCAGCACCCCGGGGAGATACAGCACTGGGTAGCGCACGCCCTGGGCATTTCCAACCATGCGGTTCGCGTGGAATGCCGCCGCATGGGGGGCGGTTTTGGCGGCAAGGAAACCCAGGCAGGCCACCTGGCGGTGTGGGCCGCACTGGCGGCGCACAAGACGAGCCACCCGGTCAAGCTGCGCCTGGACCGCGACGACGACTTCCTGGTCACCGGCAAACGCCACCCGTTCGCCTACCGGTGGGACGTGGGTTTTGACGATACCGGGCGCATCCAGGGCCTGGTGCTGCGCATGGCGGCCAACTGCGGCTTCTCGGCCGACCTCTCGGGCCCGGTGTGCGACCGCGCCGTGTTCCATGCCGATAACGCCTATTACCTGGAGAACGTGGAAATCACTTCGCACCGCTGCCGCACCCACCTGCAGAGCCACACGGCTTTTCGTGGTTTTGGCGGGCCGCAGGGCGTGATTGCCATCGAAACCATCATCGGCGACATTGCCCGCGCGCTGGGGCGTGACGCACTGGACGTGCGCCTGGCCAACCTTTATGGCACCGCGGAGCGCAACGTCACCCACTACCAGATGCCGGTGGAGGACAACATCCTGCATGATTTGCTACCAAAACTAGAGCTGTCAGCGCAGTACCGGCAACGCCAAGAGGCCATTTCGGCCTGGAATGCACGCAGCCCCGTGCTCAAGCGCGGCCTGGCGCTCACGCCGGTGAAGTTCGGCATCAGCTTCACCGCCACGCTGTTCAACCAGGCAGGCGCCCTGGTGCACGTCTACACCGACGGCAGCGTGCAGGTGAGCCACGGCGGCACCGAAATGGGCCAGGGCCTGCACACCAAGGTGGCGCAGATCGTGGCCGACGAGCTGGGCGTGCCCCTGCACCGCGTGCGCGTGACCGCCAGCGACACCAGCAAGGTGCCCAACGCCAGCGCCACGGCGGCCAGCAGCGGCACCGACCTCAACGGCCGCGCTGCGCAGTTTGCCGCGCGCAATGTGCGCGACAACCTGGCCTCGTTCGTCTGCGGCCTGGACGGCTGCGGCGCGGGGGCCATCCGCTTCGAGGGCGGGCGGGTGATCTCGCCCACGGCCGAGCGCAGCTTCGGGGATGTGGTGAATGCCGCCTACGCCAACCGCATCCAGCTCTGGAGCGACGGCTTCTACCGCACGCCCAAGATCCACTACGACAAGACCACGCTCACGGGGCGGCCGTTCTATTACTTCGCCTATGGCGCAGCCTGCACCGAGGTGGCCGTGGACACGCTCACCGGCGAGAGCCGCGTGCTGCGCGTGGACATCCTGCACGACGTGGGCCACAGCATCAACCCGGCGATCGATATCGGGCAGATCGAGGGCGGCTTTGTGCAAGGCATGGGCTGGCTGACCACCGAGCAACTGGTCTGGAACGACCAGGGCCTGCTGACCACGCACGCGCCCAGCACCTACAAGATTCCGGCCACGGGCGACATCCCGGCGCACTTCAAGGTGGCACTGTGGCCCGAGGCCAACCGCGAAGACAACGTCGGCGGCAGCAAGGCCGTGGGCGAGCCGCCGTTCATGCTGGCCATCAGTGTGTACGAGGCGCTGCGCAACGCCGTGGCCGCCGCACGGGGCAACGCCGCCGCACCGGTGCAACTGACCGCACCGGCCACCGCAGAAAACCTGCTGCACGCAATCGACGCGATGGATTGATATCGGCGGGCAGCGCCGCAGAGCACTAGGCCAGCATCGACGTCGGCACGCTGCGGCGGGCCACCTGGTTGCGCCCGGCACGCTTGGCGTCGTAGCAGGCCATGTCGGCCGCATGCAGCACGGCAGCGACGTCCTGCAGGCCGTCGTCGAGCGCCACCATGCCGATGCTCACGCCCAGGGTAAAGCTGCGCCCCTGGTAGACGGGCTCCCAGCCCTGCACCGCGGCGCGCAGCTGCTCGGCCACGGCCAGGCCATGGGCACTGGAGCAGCCCGGCAGCACCACGGCAAACTCGTCCCCCCCCAGGCGCGCAGCCCAGCCCGACTGGCGCACCTGCGCCTCCAGCAGCCGCGCCACATGGCGCAGCACATCGTCACCGGCATCATGGCCTGCCACGTCATTGATCACGGTGAAATGGTCCAGGTCCAGAAACAGCACCACACCCAGGGCCAGAGGGGCGTCACCGCCCTCCAGCGCGCCAGGCCGACTGTCGGTGGGAACCGGGCCCGCCGTGAGCAACTGGCGCAAGCGCTGTTCAAAGCCCGGACGATTCTCCAACTGCGTCAGCGGATCATGCGTGGTCGCCCAGGCCCCCTGGCGGCGTTCTTCGTGCACGGCCGTCATTTCCTCCACCATCCAGACCCGGTCGCCGTCCGGCGCCTGCGGGTCGACCGCACGCCCCTTCACGCGCACCCAGACCGGGCTGCCATCCTTGCGGCGCAGGCATGCATCCCCGTCAAAACCGCCATGCACGGCGAAGGCTTCCTGGATACGGCGATCCAGCCCCGGGGAATCGAGTTCAGACGCATACACCCGTTCCAGCGCCTGGCCCTGCAACTCGGTCGGCAGGTAGCCCAGCATCTGGCAGGCTCGGCGATTCACAGACTCCAGCTGCCCCCCGCGGGTGATGGCGATACCCACGGAGCTGACTTCCAGGAGTGCCTGGTATTGCCGCTCCAGCACACGATGGCGTTGCTGTGCATGCAGCCGCTGGCCCTGCACACCCTCAAAAACCTCCACCAGCGCACCCACCTCACCGCCCGCACGCGGCCAGGGCATGGCTCCCTGGAGATCCGTCGGATCGTCCAGCAAGTGCTCGGCACGGTCACGCAGCCGGGCCAGCGGCTGGAACATCCAGACCGCCAGCAGCGCAAACAGCGTCACCGTCAAGGCCATGGCAGCCACCGCCAGCCACCAGGCCTTGCGCTGTGCCCCTTGCAGCGGCGCCAGCACCGCCTGGGAATCACTCACCCGGGCCACCATCCATTGCGGCAGCGGCATGCCCGCCATGCTGACAATGTGCCCCGGCACCACCTCGGTGCTGGCCGCGCCCATCACCGGGCTGGCGTGCTCCAGCCAGCGGGCAAAAACCGGCGCCAGGCCCGGTTCATCGCGCACCTGTCCCATGACCCGCGCAGGATCGGAGTGCGAAAGAATCGTTCCCTCGCGGGTGAACACCACCAGCCGGGTATCCGCACGCTGGGGGACGGCCATGGAAACCGGCAGCAAACCCTGGGACTGCAGCCGCAGCATGCCCGCCACCACGCCCAGCACCGCTCCATCGTCGCGGTGCAGCGGCATCGTGAACATGATGCGCGCATCGCTGGAGCGGCTGGCCACCAGCTCGGCCACCATGGGCTTGCCATCGACCAGCGTGCGGCGCAGCGCATCGCGCGCCGACGATTCCAGAGTTGAGGTTTTCTCAAAGCGGCCATTCTGCAGATTCATGCGCAGCTCGCCGTCCTGCCGCGCCACCAGCATGGCGTCAAAAAACTGGACCGCAGGCAGACCCTGCTGCAGCAACCACTCCAGGCTGGCTGGAAGTTCCAGCATCTCGGGCGTAATGCCCGAGGCCACGGTGCGCAGCACTTTCTGGCTCTGCTCGATCTTGCTGGCCAGCAGCCGCGCAAACACTTCCACTTCGTCGGTCTGCTGATCCACCATGCGCTGCACGGCCTCCTGTCCCGAGGCTCGCGCCACCAGCCAGCCCGACACCGCGCCAGACAGCGCAATCGCCAGGGCGGCCAACACCACGAGCCGCAGCGCCAGCGCCCCCGGCAGCGCCCAGTGGGGCGCGGCAGTGTCGGCCACCGCCAGCGCCGCGTCCGCTGGCGGCGTCATGCAGGCCTCCCGCCGTGCGCGTGCGAGCGGGGCCCGATGAAGAGGGGGCGAATGGAAAGCATGGACATAAAGGGTGCATTGAATATACGCACCCCCCCAGCACACCGGCTTGGGTGGAACCCTCAGTGATCCACGGGGAAAAACCCTGAGCGCGACCTGCGCAGCAGGAGTGGCTGTCAGCTGCCGCTGGCCACCATTTCAAGCGCGCCGGGCTGCGGAAGCTTGAGCACGTTGCCTGTGCCCAGGATCAGGCCATGTTCGCGCAGGCTGCGCAGCACCCGCGAGAAGGTTTCCGGGGCAATGCCGAGCTGCGCCGCAATCAGGCGCTTGCGCTGGCTCAGTGTGACGCTCAGGGCGCCATTGCTGTCGTGCTGTGCATGGCGCAGCAGCCATTGGGCGCAGCGGGCCTCGGCGTCCTGTGCCAGCCGGCTCACGGCCAGCTCCGTCTGCTGCCGGTAGCCCACGGCCAGATCATGCAGCAGCAACTGCGCCGCCTTGGGCAGGGCTTCCACGCTGCGCAAAAAGTCTTCGATGGGCTGGCGGCGCAACTGGACCCGGGTTTCAGTCACCATGTCCACCGCGCAGGGCATGTCCAGCATGGCCGCAGCGCCATCCAGCCAGAACGGACCTTCAACGACGCCCAGCTGGTGGCGCATCTGCCCGTCTTCGAGGATGCCCAACTGGACCCGCCCGCTCACCAGGTGCAATACCGAGCTGAGCTTTTCCTGGCGCGCACGAAGCACTTCGCCAGGCGCCACGACCTCGCATTCCACGGGCATTTCTGGTGAGTAGTTTGGCAACATAGGTGGGGCACTTTGCAACGCGAATTCGTCGCTCGTTTTGAGGCACATCAAATGTCCGCCGCACAAACCCGGGAGCACCCTGCGATTTGCCTTGCATCAAGAAATACCGGCGCTCGCATTGCGCGGGTTAACCCGCGGTTTCCTGCCTCCCTGTGCAGGAAACCTTCCAACGACCGCTGAACGTATCTTTGCGTAACACCCTTGTCACAGGAATCACCTAGGGTGAACACCTAGTACACCTACCGGCCGCAACGCCATGCCTTTTCAAGCCCCCAAACAACACAACCGCGTCGTGACGGCTCTCTCCTCCGCCGTGCGCAACGGCACAGGGCCCCTCGCTCGACTCATCCGCACAGGAAAACTGCATTGCGTTTTCCAGCCCCTCGGCGACCTCCGAACTGGCGCCGTCTTTGCCCATGAAGCATTGATACGAGGCCCTGAAAATACGCCCTTGCACTCCCCGGAAGCCCTGCTGGCGATGGCGCGCAGCGAGCACATCCTTCCAGACTTTGAGCTGGTCTGCGTTACCACGGCCCTGCGGAACTGGGCGGCCATGGGGACGCAAGGCCGCCTGTTCGTGAATATCAGTGCCGACGCCCTGGTGCGCGGCGTATCCCTGTGTGGCAGAAACAGGCTGGCGGCCACCTTGCGCAAATTTGGCGTGCAGCCGCGAATGCTGGTCCTCGAAATCACCGAGCATGATCGGGTGACCGAGATGGCCCCACTGCGCCAGGCGGTCAAGGAGGCGCATGCTGCGGGCATGCGCCTGGCACTGGATGATTTCGGCGATGGACGCTCCAGCTTGCGCCTGTGGTCGGAAGCGCGTCCCGACTTCGTGAAAATCGACAAATACTTCGTTCACGATCTCATCGCACATCCGGAAAACCTGCAAATGCTGCGGGCCATCAAGGGCATTGCCGACATGTTCGGCACCCAGCTCGTGGCCGAAGGCATTGAGACCCAGGACGATTTGCGCACACTGCGCGAGCTCGATATCCCCTATGGCCAGGGCTGGCTGCTCGGGCGCCCCACCCTGACGGCGCAACGCGCACTCCAGGGCGCCGCCCTGGAAGTCGTGCAGGACCGCCGCGTCGCCATACTGCCCCATCCGGCCCAATCCTCTCGCCCCGGAATCCTGCGTGGTCTTCAAGTGCTGCAGGCGCCGACGGCCACGCCGGAAACGCCGAACGACACCGTTGCACACCTGTTCATGCACCATACCGAGCTGCATGCCATCGCGCTGCTGGACGACGATCGCCCCCGGGCACTGATCAACCGCCAGCAATTCATGAACCACTACGCCACGCTGTACTTCCGTGAAGTGCATGGACGCAAACCCTGCCTGGCCTTTGCCAACCCTGCGCCCCGCGTGGTGGAGCTCGACTGCGATGTCGAACAGCTCATCGGTATCCTGACCTCGCAGGACCAGCGCTACCTAAGCGACGGCTTCATCGTCACCGACAACGGCCGCTACATCGGACTGGGCACCGGAGACAAACTGGTCCGCGCGGTCACCGAAGCACGCATCGAAGCTGCGCGCCACGCCAATCCGCTCACCTTCCTGCCCGGCAACATTCCCATCAGCATGCACATCGAGCGCCTGCTCGAGAGCGGCAACCGCTTTGTCGCCTGCTATGCCGACCTGAACCATTTCAAACCCTTCAACGACCTGTACGGCTACTGGCGCGGCGATGAGATGATCCGGCTGGCGGCACGTCTGATCGTCTCGCACTGCAATGCACAGTGCGACTTTGTCGGCCATGTCGGCGGCGACGATTTTCTTGTGCTATTCCAGAGTGCAGACTGGTTGCAGCGCTGCCAGGGCATCGTGGACGAGTTTGCGCTGGAAGCCCGAGGCCTGTTCGATGAGACCGCCCGGATGGCCGGAGGCATTCACGCAGAAGATCGGCATGGCATTCAGCGGTTCTTCCCGTGCACCACGCTCTCCATGGGGGCCGCCTGCATACCACCGGGTGTGCTGCGCCATGCCGAGGAGGTGGCCAACCTGGCCGCCCAGGCCAAGCACGAAGCCAAACAGGCGGCCTGCGGCATCGTGGTCCTGGAGACATCCATCGACCGACCTTCCCGGTTCCAGGCCGTCGCGCTGCACCTGCCCGCAGAGGCCCTGGCGGCCTGAAAGGCCAAGGGCCTGGCCCTCCCTCCTCTGCTCAGCCGCCAGGCAGGCCGGACTGGTCCGCCGTCAGCGACCAGCCGCCGCCCAGCGCCTTGAACAGCAAGACCTGGTTCTGGCGCAGTGCCAGCCGCGTCTGCGCCAGAGCCTGCTGGCTGGCAAACAGTGCGCGCTGCGCGTCCAGCACCTCCAGCGAACTGGCAACACCGTTGCGGTAGCGCAGATCGGCCAGGCGGAAACGATCCGCCTCGGCGTCGGTCTGCTGCTGCTGTGCAGTCCATTGGTCACCGAGCGTGGCGCGCCCCGCCAGGGCATCCGCCACTTCACGGAAAGCGCTCTGAATGGCTTTTTCGTACTGCGCCACGGCAATGTCGCGCCCGGCCAGGGCCGAATCGAGCCCGGCCTGGTTGCGCCCGGCATCAAAGATCGGCAGCAGGGCCTGCGGTGCCAGGGTCCAGCCCCAGGACCCGTCCTTGAACAGGCCCGACAGCGCATTGCTGGCCGATCCTGCGCTGGCCGTGAGTGCAATGCGTGGAAAGAAGGCCGCCTTGGCGGCACCGATGTTGGCGTTGGCTGCCAGCAGCAACTGCTCGGCCTGGCGTATGTC
This sequence comes from Burkholderiaceae bacterium, assembly GCA_023954095.1. GTDB lineage: Bacteria > Pseudomonadota > Gammaproteobacteria > Burkholderiales > Burkholderiaceae_C > Simplicispira. The sequence continues at coordinate 16,462 of JAMLIQ010000011.1, forward strand.
GGCGCGGCGCGCCAACAAGTCGGACGGCAGCCCGGCCGGCACACTGCCGAAGGGGACGCTGCCCGCATCCCGGGTGTCGAGCAGATCCGCCGGCAAAGGCTGCCCCACCAGCAAGGTGAGGGCATTTACATCGAGTGAACGCAGCCGCTGCTGCTGCGCCCGTGCCACGCGTGCCGCGGCCACCAGCGATTCGGCCTGGCGCAGGTCCAGCGCGGACGCCACGCCCTGGTCAAAGCGCAGGCGGATCAGGCGCAGGGAATCTTCGCGGGTTCCCAGCGTGCGCTCGGTCAGTTCCAGCAAGGCATCGTTGGCCTGCAGGCTCAACCAGGCATTGGCCACGGACGCAATCAGGCTGGTCTGCACAGCGCGGCGGGCCTCTTCCGTGGCCAGGTATTGCGCCAGTGCAGCATCCTTGAGGCTGGCAATGCGGCCAAAAAAATCAATCTCCCAGGAGGCCAGCGCCAGCCCTGCGGTGTAGGTGCTGCTGATGCCGCCGCCCGATGCAGGCTGGCGGTTACCCGTGGCAGCCAGGTTGAGGGTGGGCGTCTGGTCGGCGCTGCGAATCTGGTACTGCGCACGCGCCTGCTCGATGGACAAGGCCGCCACGCGCAGGTCGCGGTTGTCAGCCAGGGCCTTGTCGATCAGGGCACGCAGGCGGGCATCGGTCACGAAGTCCTGCCAGGGCAATTCAGCGGCGGTGGTGGCAGACGTCTCCTGGGCCGGGGCGCCAAAGGTCGGCCACTGCATTGCCACAGGCGCGGCGGGACGCTCATACACCGGCGCCATGGAAGTGCATCCCGCCAGCACCAGGGCTGCCAGTACACCGCCGCGCCGGACAAAGGGGATGGCCTGTATCTTATGCATGGTGGTCTCCCGCGCCGGTCTGGTGTGCATGCTCCACATCGAATTGCCGCTGCCGCGCACTGCCCTTGAACAGGCCGCGCACCAACACGAAAAACACGGGCACAAAGAACACGGCCAACACGGTGCCGGTGATCATGCCGCCGATGACGCCCGTGCCAATGGCACGCTGGCTGGCCGATCCTGCCCCCGTGGACAGGGCCAGCGGCAGCACGCCGAGCATGAACGCCATCGACGTCATCACGATGGGCCGAAAGCGCAGATGCGCAGCGGCCAGTGCGGACTCGATCACGCTCTTGCCCTGGGCCTGCAGGTCCTTGGCAAATTCAATGATCAGGATGGCATTCTTGGCCGACAGGCCGATGATGGTCACCAGGCCCACCTGGAAGTACACGTCATTGGCATAGCCGCGCAGCAGCGTGGCCAGCAGCACGCCCAGCACCCCCAGCGGCACCACCAGAATGACGGCCAGCGGAATCGACCAGCTCTCGTACAGCGCCGCCAGGCACAGGAACACCGCCAGGATGGCAAAGGCATAGACCAGCAGGGCCTGTGAACCGGCCAGCTTTTCCTCCCGCGACTGGCCCGTCCATTCGTAGCCAAACCCGGGCGGCAGTTGGGCGGCGATGCGTTCCATCTCGGCCATGGCCGCACCCGTGCTCTGCCCGGGCGCGGCGCCGCCGCTGATGCGCATCGATGGATACCCGTTGTAGCGCACGGTCTGCATGGCGCCGGTGATCCAGCGCGTGGTGGCAAAGGCCGACAGGGGCACGGCCTTGCCCTGGGCGTTGGGCACCGTCAGGCGCAGCAGATCCTCGGGCTGCATGCGCGCGGGCGCATCGGCCTGCACCATCACGCGCTGCAGGCGGCCTGCGTTCGGGAAATCATTCACGTAGCTCGATCCCAGGGAGGTGGAAATCGCGTTGTTGATGGCGTCGTAGCCCACACCCAGCGCGCTGGCCTTGTCACGGTCGATGTCCAGCTGCAGCTGCGGCGCGTCTTCCAGGCCGTCGGGGCGCACCTGGGCCAGCACCTTGCTTTGCATCGCCATGCCGAGCACCTGGTTGCGCGCCGCCAGCAGGGCATCATGGCCCAGGCCCGCCCGGTCCTGCAGGCGGAAGCTGAAACCCGTGGCCGTGCCCAGTTCCGGAATGGGCGGTGGGCTGAGCGGGAAAATGAAGGCATCGCGGATACCCGACAGCGCGCCAAAGGCACGCCCGGCCACCGCATCGGCCGAACTGCCGGGGCCCGCACGCTTGGCCCAGTCGGTCAAGGTGACGAAGGCCAGCGCGGCATTCTGTCCCTGGCCCGAAAAGCTGAAACCCAGCACGCCGACCATGCTCTGCACCTCGGGCTGCTTGAGCATGAAATCCTCGACCTGTTCCATCACCGCGCGGGTGCGCTCCTGCGTCGCGCCCGGCGGCAGCTGCACGTTCACCAGCATGGTGCCCTGGTCTTCGTTGGGCAGAAAGGACGTGGGCAGACGCAGATACACCAGCGCCGCGGCGCCGATGATGACGGCGTACAGGATCAAGGTGCGCGGCGCGCGGCGCAGCAGACGGGCCACCAGGCCCTCATACCCTTTGGCCGTGCTGGAAAAACTGCGGTTGAACCAGCCGAAGAAACCGGTCTTGGCATGGTGGTGCCCGGCCTCGACCGGCTTGAGCAGCGTGGCGCACAGCGCCGGCGTGAGCGACAGCGCCAGAAAAGCCGAAAAGGCGATCGACGACACCATCACCGCCGCGAACTGGCGGTAGATGTTGCCCACCGAGCCCGCAAAGAAGGCCAGCGGCACGAACACCGAGATCAGCACCACCGTCACGCCGACGATGGCGCCCGAGATCTGGCCCATGGCCTTGCGCGTGGCGGCCAGGGGCGGCAAGCCTTCCTCGCTCATGATGCGCTCGACGTTCTCCACCACCACGATGGCGTCGTCCACCACGATGCCGATCACCAGCACCATGCCGAACATGGTCAGCACATTGATCGAGAAGCCCAGGGCCAGCAGCGTGGCAAACGTACCCAGCAGCGCCACCGGCACCACGATGGTGGGAATGATGGTGTAGCGCAGGTTCTGCAGGAACAACAGCATCACCAGAAACACCAGCGCCACCGCCTCCACCAGGGTTTCTGCCACCTGCCTGATCGAGATTTCGACGAAACGCGAGCTGTCATAGGGGATGGACCACTTCATGCCCTGCGGGAAGAAGCGCTCCAGCTCGGTCATCTTCTCGCGCACGGCCTTGGCAGCCGCCAGCGCGTTGCCCGTGGGCGAGAGCTGCACCCCCACCCCCACCGACGGCTTGCCATCGAGGCGCGCCGATGTGGCGTAGGCCTGGCCCCCCAGCTCGATGCGCGCCACATCTTTCAGGCGCACGGTGCTGCCATCCGGGTTGGCGCGCAGGATGATGCGTCCAAACTGCTCTTCATTGGACAACTGGCCATCCACGATCACAGTGGCCGAAATGCCCTGCCCCGCAATATTGGGCAGGCTGCCGATTTCGCCGGCCGAGACCTGCGCGTTCTGCGCCCGGATGGCGGCCGTCACGTCGGCCGCACTCAGATTCAGGCCGAGCAGCTTGGCCGGATCGATCCAGATGCGCATGGCGCGTTCGGTACCGAACAGCTGCGCCTGGCCAATGCCGGGCAGGCGCTGCATTTCCGGGACGATGTTGCGCGAGGCATAGTCGCCCAGCACCACGGGGTTCCAGGCCGGGTCGTCCGAGGACAGGATGGCAAACAGCAGGAAGTTGCTGCGCGACTTGTCCACGCGCACGCCCTGCTGCGTGACCACGGCGGGCAGGCGCGGCGTGGCGCGGGCCAGGCGGTTCTGGACGTCCACCTGGGCCAGGTCGGCGTTGGTGCCGGGCTGGAAGCTCAGCGTGATGTTGCCCGTGCCGTTCGCCTGGGCCACCGATTCCATGTAGATCAGGCCCGGCGAGCCATTCATCTCGCGCTCGATGACGGAGAGCACGGCATCCTCCAGCGTCTGGGCCGAGGCGCCGGGGTAGGTGGCCGACACCACGATGGACGGCGGCGCCACGGGCGGGTATTGCGCGATGGGCAGCTGCGTGATGGCCACGCCGCCCAGCACCATGATGAACAGTGCGATCACCCACGCGAAGATGGGCCGGTCGATAAAGAATTTCGCCATGCTGGGCGCTCCTTAGCGGGCTGCGCTGGCGGCAGAGGCTGCGGGCGCAGGGCTGCTGGCAGGCACCTTCTTCTCGCCTGCGGGCTGCCACGGCACCGGCTTGACGACCGGGTTGCCGCGCAGCTTCTGGAAGCCATCGACCACCACCTGTTCGCCCGCCTGGAGTCCATCGAGTACCACCCACTGGCCGCCCTGCTGGCCGCCAATGCGCACGGTGCGCGGCCCGGTCTTGCCGTCACCGCCCACGACCAGCACGGTGTCGCCCTGGGCCGAGCGTGTCACGGCCTGCTGCGGCAGCAGCACCGCATTGCCCGCCTGGGCCTGCTCGATCTGCACGCGCACGTACAGGCCCGGCAACAAGCGGCCCTGCGGGTTGGGCACCTGCGCACGCAGGGTGATCTGGCCGGTGCCCGCGTCCACGGTCAGATCGGAAAAAAGCAGCTTGCCAGGCAGCGCATAGGTGCTGCCGTCTTCCAGCAGCACCCGCACGCTGGCGGCCTCGGCACCTGCGGCGCGTTTGAGCTGCCCGGCCTCCAGCGCGCTGCGCAGCTTCATGACCTCGGCGGCCGACTGGGTGAAGTTCACATACATGGGATTGATCTGCTGCACCACAGCCAGGGGCGTGGCCTCGCCCTGGCCCACCAGCGCGCCCTCGGTGACCAGCGCGCGGCCAATGCGCCCCGCAATGGGCGCCGCCACGCTGGCATACCCGAGGTTGATGCGCGCGTTGGTCACGGCAGCCTTGCCTGCGGCCACATCGGCCTCGGCCAGCTTGTGGGCGGCCACGGCGTTCGCATAGTCCTGCTGGCTCACGGCATGGGCGGCCACCAGGGGTTTGTAGCGCTCGGCCAGTGCACTGGCCTGTGCCAGATTCGCCTGGCCGCGCGCCAGCGTAGCCTCGGCGGTCTGCAAGGCCGCTTCATACGGGGCGGCATCGATGCGGAACAGCACCTGCCCGGCCTTGACCTCGCTGCCTTCCTGGAACAGGCGCTTTTGCAGGATACCCGCCGCCCGGGCGCGCACCTGCGCCACGCGGGAGGCTTCCAGGCGGCCGGGCAATTCCGTCAGCAGCCCCACCTCACCGGGCTGCACCGTCACCACACCCACCTCTGGGGGCGGCATGCCGCCACCCGGCGCTGCTGCGGGCGCGTCGCTTTTGCCGCAGGCCGATACCAGCAGCAGCGCGCCCAGGCACACGCCGGCCACGGCATGCCGCTGGCGCGCCCCCGAAACAAGAAAAGGCAGAAAGGGAGCAGCGATGGAAGGGCGCAAGGGCATGGTGATCTTTCGGGAAATCGGGCAGGAGCGTGGCCAGAAGGGGAAGTCTAGTTTTTTTCTGTAAACCAGGTGTGCACGCCGCATGAACGCCCCACGAGAACGAGAGTATACATACATACTTGAATGTATGTATAGTGGAGCATATTACGCTGCAGGAGAAACCCCATGGCACGACGCACCAAGGCAGACGCCCAGGCCACGCGCAGCGGGTTGCTGGACGCTGCAGAACAGCTGTTCGAGGCGCGCGGCGTCTCGCGCACCTCGCTCAACGACATTGCCGTGGCCGCCGGGGCCACGCGCGGCGCCATTTATTGGCACTTCAAGGACAAGGCCGACCTGTTCAACGCCATGATGGAGCGCGCCACCCTGCCCATGGAGCAGCTGCTCACCGGCACCGCGCCCGATGCGCCCCCCGCCACCGTGGCGCAGGTGGGCGAAGCCATGCTCGAAGCCCTGCACCGCATCGCCACCGACGCATCATTGCGCCGCGTGATGCAGATCGCCATCCACCGCGTGGAATACGTGGAAGAACTGGGCGCCGTGCAGGCCCGCCATTTGCAGATGCACCGGCAATGGCTGGCACGCAACCGCAGCGCACTGGAGCGCGCCTTTGCCGAACGCCCCTGGCCTGCCGCCGTGCCGCCGGACATGGCGGCACTGGGCCTGCAGGTGCTGGTCGAAGGCCTGCTGCAAAGCTGGCTGCTGGACCCGCAGGCCTATGACCTGGTGCAGGCCGCCCGCGCCAGCATTGGCACCTACCTGCGCGGCCTGGGCCTGGAGGTCTGGCCCGACCAACACGCGGCGTGATTACTGCACCGGTGCGCCCGCAGCGTGCCAGCGGGCAATCAGGTCGCGCTCGGCGTCGGTCATTTGCGTGGCGTTGTTCATGGGCATGAGCTTTTGCAGCACCACCTGCTGGTAGATGAGCTGGGCGCGTGGCGCCACCTGCTCGGCGCTGTCGAGCCGCACGCCCTTCATCTGCACCTCGGGCCCGTGGCATTGCACGCAGCGCTCCTGCAACACGGCCTGCACTTTTTGATAGTCAAAATGGCCTCCAGCGCTTGTAGATTCTGCGCCAGCAGCTTCTGATTTCATAGCAACAGCGGGCGCCGGACGCAGCCAGGCAATGGTGCCCAGCAGCACCAGCACCCCCACCAGCGCATACGGCCAGGGGTGGGCGTTGCGGCCCAGCTTGAAGCCGTGGCGCATGACGAAGAACTGGCGGATGGCCGCACCGGCGAACATCATCAAAATCAGCACCAGCCAGTTCTGCGGGTGGCTCCAGGTAAAACTGTAGTGGCCGCTGAGCATGGCAAACAGCACCGGCAGCGTGAAATAGGTGTTGTGCACGCTGCGCTGCTTGCCGCGCTTGCCGTGGATGGGGTCGACCGGCCGCCCGGCTTTCAGGTCGGCCACCACGGTGCGCTGGCCGGGGATGATCCAGAAAAACACATTGGCGCTCATGGCCGTGGCCACCATGGCGCCCACCAGCAAGAAGGCCGCACGCCCGGCAAACCAGTGGCAGGCCAGCCACGAGGCAATGCAGACCAGCACCAGCACCAGCGCCCCGACGATGGCGTCGCCGTTCTTGCGCTGGCCGAACGCCCGGCAGATGGCGTCGTACAGCAGCCAGAACACGACCAGAAAGGCCAGCGCGGCCACCACCGCCGTGGCGGGCGCCCAGTCCATGCGCGACTTGTCCACCAGGTAGGTGCCGGCGCTCCAGAGGTAGGACACGGTGAACAGCGAGAAACCGCTGAGCCAGGTGCTGTAGCTCTCCCAATAAAACCAGTGCAGGTGCCCGGGGAGTTTGGGCGGCGCCACGTTGAACTTGACCGGGTGGTAGAACCCCCCGCCGTGCACGGCCCACAGCTCACCGCTGACGCCCTGCTTTTTCAGGTCGTCGTCTTCGGGCGGCGTGAGGCTGCTGTCGAGAAAGACAAAGTAGAAGGACGAGCCGATCCACGCAATCGCGGTGATGACGTGCACCCAGCGCAGCAGCAGATTGGCCCAGTCGAGAAGGTAGCTTTCCATGATGTTTCACCCTGGTGGCGCCGCACGGGCGCCTTGGCAACCTGCTCACCACTGCGGGCGCTCTGAGCAGCTTGTTTCCGGGCCCGATCGTTCAGGCAGGGAAACCACAAGGTCGCGCACCAGGGCAAACCATTGCCAGGGCACCGCTGCGACCAAAGCGCAAAGTGTATGCAAATTTTGTGCGCAATTCCAGTCGGCGAAAAACCCAAGAGCCCCGGGATTACCCTGTGCGCTCCTCTTCCTGCGTCTGCAGCAGTTGCGCCGCCACGGCCACGGCGATCACTTCGGGCTGCTTGCCTGCAATGCCGGGCACGCCGATCGGGCAGGTGACCTGCGCCAGTTCCCCGGCGGTAAAACCGCGCTCCTGCAGGCGGCGGCGAAAGGTTGCCCACTTGGTGCGGCTGCCGATCAGGCCGATGAACGGCAGGTCCCCCTGCGCCCGCTGGCGCCGCAGGCAGGCGGCCACCACATCCAGGTCCTCGGCGTGGCTGAAGCTCATGATGAGCACCCGCGAACCAGCCGCCAGGCCCGGCACGGCATCGTGCACCGGCTCGGAATGTTCGCACACCACGCCCTGCGGCACCACCGCCGGAAAAATGCCGTCGCGGCTGTCGATCCAGGTCAGCGCCAGGGGCAGCGGCGCCAGCACCTGCGCCAGCGCATACCCCACATGGCCGCCGCCAAACAGCGCCACGGGCGTGCGCCGGGGCGCCAGGCGCTGCTGCAGGCGGGGGCCGTCGGCGCGGGTGATGGGCTCAAACCGCAGGTGCATCACCCCGCCACAGCACTGGCCCAGGCTGGGTCCGAGGGCATAGCGCCGCAGCAGCGGCCCGGCGTCGCCACCGGCCAGGCGGCGGCGCGCCTCGGCAATGGCCTGAAACTCGACATGCCCGCCGCCGATGGTGCCTACCAGTGCATCGGCAAACACGGCCATCCAGGCCCCGCGTTCGCGCGGCACCGAACCCTCGGTGCGCGCCACGGACACCAGGCAGGCGGGGCCATCACCGAGCTTTTCGAGCAAAAGATGCAAAAATGCCATGTTCAGGATGTCCTGTAGATTGCGGCCCCGACACCATGCCCCAGACCCCGCCCACTCCCCCCACCGAACCCCGGCGCAGCCCCTGGCTGCTGGCGGGCCTGATGGCTGCCGCGACAGCGCTGGTGGCGGCGTGCAAGTCCTCGCCGGTCGGCACCACGGCGCCCGACAGCCGGGTGCCCGGCGACTCGACCACTGGCCCGTCCACCCGCACGCCACCGCTGTCGCCGCCCTCGGGCGCGCGCAACGCCAAAGACTATCGCAAGGATGCGGCGCAGCACCTGTACGGCCTGAATGCACCGCGCATCTTCCAGGGCAAGCTGCCACCGCAGCTCTACGCCATCGGCGTGCTGGAAGTCCAGATCGACCGCGCCGGCCGCATCACCGGGCTGCACTGGCTGCGCGCCCCCCGCCATGCGCCCGAGGTGACGGCGGAGATCGAACGCACGGTGCGTGCCGCCGCGCCGTTCCCGCTGCCGGCACGCCTGGGCAAGGTGACCTACACCGACACCTGGCTGTGGGACAAGGGCGGGCAGTTCCAGCTCGACACCCTGACCGAAGGCCAGCTCTGAAGCCCTCATTCAAAAACAATAGCTTACAGCGCTTGATTTCATTTGGTTTCAGATGTTTTTATACTTTAAAACCTTACCCAACAAGCGCAAGCAGCTATTGATTCAAGAGCAGATTCAAGAGCCCCGGTAGGTGGAATAGCTCCAGGGGCTGACCAGCAGCGGCACGTGGTAGTGCTGGTCGGCGTGGGCCACGCCAAAGTCCAGGCTCACGCGGTTCAGAAAATTGGGCTCGGGCAACGGCACGCCCCGGGCCTTGAAGTACCCCGCCACATCAAAGGTCAGCCGATACGTGCCGATGCGCAGGCTGGCGTTGTCGAACAGCGGCGCGTCGGTGCGGCCATCGTGGTTCAGCACCAGGCGCTGCAGCAAGGTGGCGCTGTCGCCCTCGGTGGCATACAGGCACACCTCCATGCCGCTTGCGGGGCAGCCATGCATGGTGTCCAGAACGTGGGTGCTCAAGCCCATAGGGATTCTCCTGAAAAGCGAAGGCCCGAAAGGATCCTCTTGTAGACCAAAAGTGTATACACTTTTAGCCATTCCGCCTATCATGCCGCCATGGAACCCTCCTCCACCAGCACCATTGTCGAAACGCTCACACGCGCCATCGTCGAACACCGCCTGCTTCCGGGCACCAAACTGGCCGAGCAGAAACTGGCCGACCACTTTGGCGTCTCGCGCACGCTGGTGCGCCAGGGTCTGTTCCAGCTGGCGCAAAACCGCCTGGTCACGCTGTCGCCCGCACGCGGCGCGTTTGTCTCCACGCCCTCGGTCGCAGAGGCGCGCCAGGTTTTTGCCGTGCGCCGCATGCTCGAGACGGAGATGACCCGCGCCTTTGTGCGCAGCGCCACACCCGCCCGCATCAAATCGCTGCGCGCCCATGTGGCCAGCGAGCAGGCGGCCGTGGACGGTGCCGACATCAGCAGCCGCACCCAGTTGCTGGGCGACTTCCATGTGCACATGGCCGAACTCATGGGCAACGAGGTGCTGGCGCAGATGCTGGGCGACCTGATCTCGCGCAGCGCGCTCATCACGCTCATGTACCAGTCCGACAGCGCCGCCGCGCACTCGCACGAAGAACATGCCGCCATCGTGGCGGCCCTGGCCGCACGCGACGAAGAAGGCGCCGTGGCGCTGATGCAGCAGCATCTGGAGCATGTGGAGGCGGGCCTCACCTTCGACCGCAAGCAGCCGGTCAACGACCTCTCCATGGCCCTTGTGCCCACCGCCGCCTGACACCATGACCTACGACAGCACCCTGCCCTATCCCCGTGACCTGGTGGGCTATGGCCGCACACCGCCCCACCCCCAATGGCCTGGCCAGGCCCGCATCGCCGTGCAGTTCGTGCTGAACTACGAGGAAGGCGGCGAAAACGCCGTGCTGCACGGCGATGCTGGTTCGGAGCAGTTCCTGTCGGAAATGTTCAACCCTGCCAGCTACCCCGAGCGGCACATGAGCATGGAAGGCATCTACGAATACGGCGCACGCGCCGGGGTGTGGCGCATCCTGCGCGAGTTCGAAAAGCGCGGGCTGCCGCTCACGGTATTTGGCGTTTCCACCGCCCTGCAGCGCCACCCCGAGCTGACGCAGGCCTTTGTGGCGCTGGGCCACGAGATCGCTTGCCATGGCCTGAAGTGGATCCACTACCAGCACATCCCCGAGGATGTCGAGCGTGCCCACATGCATGAAGCCATGGCCATCATCGAGCGCCTGACCGGCGAACGCGCCCTGGGCTGGTACACCGGCCGCGACAGTCCCAACACCCACCGCCTGGTGGCCGACTATGGCGGCTTTGACTACGACAGCGATTACTACGGCGACGATCTGCCTTTCTGGATGAAGGTGCAAAAGACCGACGGCACCGCCGCTCCCCAGCTCATCGTGCCCTACACGCTGGACTGCAACGACATGCGCTTTGCGCTGCCCCAGGGCTACTCCCACGCCGATCCGTTCTTCCAGTACCTCAAGGACACCTTTGACGCGCTCTACGCCGAGGGCGACCCGGCGGGCGACAACGCACCCAAGATGATGAGCATCGGCATGCACTGCCGCCTGCTGGGCAGGCCTGGCCGCATCACGGCGCTGCAGCGCTTTCTGGACCACATCGAGCAGCACAGCCACGTCTGGGTGGCGCGGCGCATCGACATCGCCCGCCACTGGAAGGCGACCCATCCCTACCCTAGCGACAAGGCCTGACCCATGGCACTCTCCCTCGACCAACTCAACGCCGCCAGCTTTGACCAAGCCCTGCAATGGCTCGACGGCGTGTACGAGCATTCGCCCTGGATTGCCCAGGCCGCACTGCACGAGCGGCCGTTTCGCTCATTGGCGCATCTCAAGCACGCCCTGGCGCACGCCGTGCGCACCGCCGGTGCCGAAGCGCAGCGCGCCCTCATCCGCGCCCACCCCGAGCTGGCAGGCAAAGCCATGGTGGACCAGCGCCTGACCGCCGAATCCACCAATGAACAAAGCACGGCGGGCCTGACGCAATGCACCCCCGCAGAGTTTGCGCGGCTGCAGCAGCTCAATGCCGACTACAACGCCCGCTTTGGTTTTCCGTTCATCCTGGCAGTGCGGGGCCCACGGGGCACGGGGCTGAGCAAGCAGCAGATCATCGAAACCTTTGCACGCCGCCTGGACAACCACCCCGACTTTGAGCAGGCCGAAGCGCTGCGCAACATCCACCGCATTGCCGAGATCCGCCTGAACGACAAGTTCGGCGCCGAACCGCTGCTGGGCGCCGATGTATGGGACTGGCACGAGAAGCTGGCCGAGCATTCCGACCCAGGCTATGCCGAAAAGGGCCAGCTCACCGTCACCTACCTCACCGACGCACACCGCGCCTGCGCGCAGCGCATCAGCCACTGGATGCGCGACTGTGGCTTCGACGAGGTCGAGATCGACGCCGTAGGCAACGTGGTGGGCCGCTATCACCCGGCCACCGAAGGAGCGCGCTATCTTCTCACCGGCTCGCATTACGACACGGTGCGCAATGGCGGCAAGTACGACGGGCGCCTGGGTATTTTTGTGCCCATGGCCTGCGTGCGCGAAGTGCGCCGCGCAGGCCTGCGTCTGCCGTTCGGCATTGAAGTGGTGGCCTTTGCCGAGGAAGAAGGCCAGCGCTACAAGGCCACCTTCCTGGGGTCGGGCGCGCTGATCGGCGACTTCAACCCCGCCTGGCTCGACCAGAAGGATGCCGACGGCATCACCCTGCGCGCCGCCATGCAGCACGCAGGCCTGTGTATCGACGACATCCCCCGGCTGCAGCGCGACCCCGCGCAGTACCTGGGCTTCATTGAGGTGCACATCGAACAGGGCCCCGTGCTCAACGGACTGGATCTGCCCCTGGGTGTGGTCACCTCCATCAACGGCAGCGTGCGCTATGTGGGCGAGGTGACCGGCATGGCCAGCCACGCCGGAACCACCCCCATGGACAGCCGCCGCGATGCTGCCATGGCCGTGGCCGAACTGGCGGTGTACCTGGAGCAGCGCGCCGCGCAGGACGGCGACTCGGTCGGCACCGTCGGCCTGTGGAATGTGCCGGGCGGCTCGATCAACGTAGTGCCCGGGCGCTGCCAGTTTTCGCTGGACCTGCGCGCGCCCACCGACGCCCAGCGCGACGCGCTGGACCGCGACGTGCTGGCACAGCTGCACCAGATCACCACACGGCGCGGTCTGCGGCTCACGCTGGAAGAAACCATGCGCGCCGCCGCCGCGCCCAGCGCACCGGCCTGGCAGCAGCGCTGGGAGCACGCCGTCAACGCCCTGGGCGTACCGCTGCTGCGCATGCCCAGCGGCGCCGGCCACGACGCCATGAAGCTGCACGAGGTGATGCCCCAGGCCATGCTGTTCGTGCGGGGCGAGAACGCCGGCATCAGCCACAACCCGCTCGAATCCACCACCCACAACGACATGCAGCTGGCCGTGGAGGCCTTCAGCCATGTCCTGCACCAACTTGCGAAGGAAACTGCATGACCGCCACGACCGACCACCGCGCGCTCGACGCCTGGATCGACCAGCACTTCGACGAGGAGGTGCGCTTTCTGCAGGCCCTGGTCCGCGTGCCCACCGATACCCCGCCCGGCAACAACGCACCGCATGCCCAGCGCACCACCGAACTGCTGAAAGACTTTGGCTTTGAGGCCGAGCAGCACCCCGTGCCCGCCGCCGATGTGCAGGCCTGCGGCATGGAGTCCATCACCAACCTGATCGTGCGCCGCCCCTATGGCACGCCCGGCTCGGGCCGCACCATTGCCCTCAATGCCCACGGTGATGTGGTTCCTCCGGGCGAGGGCTGGACGCACGATCCGTACGGGGCAGAAGTGGTGGACGGCGCCATGTACGGCCGCGCCACCGCCGTGAGCAAGAGCGACTTTGCCAGCTTCACCTTCGCCGTGCGGGCGCTGGAGGCCGTAGCCCGGCCCGCGCAGGGCGCGGTGGAACTGCACTTCACCTACGACGAAGAGTTTGGCGGTGAACTGGGCCCCGGCTGGCTGCTCAAGCAGGGGCTGACCCAGCCCGACCTGCTGATTGCCGCAGGCTTCAGCCACGAAGTCGTCACCGCGCACAACGGCTGCCTGCAGATGGAAGTGACGGTGCACGGCAAGATGGCCCATGCCGCCGTGCCACACACTGGGGTGGACGCGCTGCAGGGCGCGGTGCACATCCTGAACGCGCTGTACGCCCTCAACGAGCAGTACCAGCAGGTCACCTCCAGCGTGGCGGGCATTACCCACCCCTACCTGAACGTGGGCCGCATCGAGGGCGGCACCAATACCAACGTGGTGCCTGGCAAGGTGGTATTCAAACTCGACCGCCGCATGATCCCCGAGGAAAACCCCACCGAAGTGGAAGCGAGCATCCGCCACACCATCGCGCAGGCGGCTGGCGAGCGCCCCGGCATCACGGCAGACATCAAGCGCCTGCTGCTGGCCCGCGCCATGACGCCGCTGCCCGGCAACCAGCCTCTGGTGGATGCGATCCAGAAGCATGCCCAGGCTTTGCTGGGCAAGCCTGTGCCCGCCGTGGGCACGCCGCTCTACACCGATGTGCGCCTGTATGTCGAGCGCGGCATCCCCGGCGTGATCTACGGCGCGGGTCCGCGCACAGTGCTCGAATCCCACGCCAAGCGGGCCGACGAACGCCTGCAGCTCGAAGACCTGCGCTGCGCCACCAAAGTGATTGCACGCACGCTGCACGATCTGCTGGCCTGACCGTCGGCGCAGGCATGCATAGGGGTTTATCGCTAGAAATGTGTCGGCACTTTTTGTATACACTTTTTGTATGGATTCATGGGCGCGGCCGTATCGGCGTGCGCCATGCCACCCGTCCACACCGAAGGAGTACCGAATGGAAACCACTGTGCACCCCGTGGATGAGCGACTGCCCCTGGGCAGGCTCACCGCCCTGGGCCTGCAGCATGTCCTGGTGATGTATGCCGGCGCCGTGGCCGTGCCGCTCATCGTGGGGCGGGCACTCAACCTCACGCCGGACCAGGTAGCCAAGCTGATTTCGGCAGACCTGTTCGTATGCGGGCTGGTCACCCTGATCCAGGCCCTGGGCGCCACGCGCTGGTTTGGCATCAAGCTGCCCGTGATGATGGGTGTGACCTTCGCCGCCGTGGCCCCCATGATCTCCATGGCGCAAACCACCAGCGGCACGGCAGGGGCGGGGCTGATCTTCGGCTCGGTGATCGGCGCGGGGGTCATCTCCATTGCCATCGCGCCGCTGGTCAGCCGCATGCTGCGTTTCTTTCCGCCCGTGGTCACCGGCACCATCATTGCCGTCATCGGCATCAGCCTGATGCGCGTGGGCATCAACTGGATCTTTGGCAATCCGGTAGGCCCCACCGCCCCCAGTGTGGTCAACCCCGAGCACATCAAGTGGCTCACCGAGGCGCAGTCGGCCGCAGGCGCTCCCGGCTCCTCACTGCCCCCAGTACCCAAGGGCTTTGCCGTGGTGCCCACCGTGCCCAATCCCCGCTATGCCGATCTCACGGGGGTGGGCATCTCGGGCCTGGTGCTGCTGTCCATCCTGCTGATTGCCAAGTTCGGCAAGGGCTTCATTGCCAACATCTCGGTGCTGCTGGGCATCATCATCGGCGCCGTGGTCGCGGTGGGCATGGGGCTGATGAATTTCGACAAGGTGGCCAAGGCCCAGTGGTTTGACCTGGTTCTGCCCTTCGAAATTGCAGCCCCGGTCTTCAACCCCATCCTGATTCTGACCATGACCCTGGTGATGATCGTGGTGATGATCGAGTCCACCGGCATGTTCCTGGCCCTGGGCGAGATGACCGACCGCAAGATCGACCAGGCCGCCCTGACCCGCGGCCTGCGAACCGATGGCCTGGGCACGCTGCTGGGCGGCATCTTCAATACCTTCCCCTACACCAGCTTCTCGCAGAACGTGGGGCTGGTGGCCGTCACGGGCGTCAAGAGCCGGTTTGTCTGCGTGGCCGGCGGCGTCATCCTGATCGTGCTGGGCGTGCTGCCCAAGATGGCCGCGATGGTGGAGTCGCTCCCGACCGTGGTGCTCGGCGGCGCCGGGCTGGTCATGTTCGGCATGGTGGCGGCCACGGGCATCCGCATTCTAGGTGGCGTGGATTTCAAGACCAACCGCTTCAACGCCATGATCGTGGCGGTATCGATTGGTGTGGGCATGATCCCGCTGATTGCCCCGAGCTTTCGCCAGTGGATGCCGCACGCCATCCACCCGCTGATCGAATCCGGTATCCTTCTGGCCTCGATCACCGCCGTAGCCTTGAACGTCTTCTTCAATGGCGCCAGCAGCGACACCTCCGCTGCCGTCAACGCCGCGCGCCAGGCCGACGCCCACTAGCGTCCTGCCCGAGCACTGCTGTCAGCGTATAAAGCCCCTGAGCCAGGGGCTTTATTGCTGGTTCAGACCACAGCCCTCCCCGGCGGCCCGATTGCATTTTGCTGAAACTCACAGGATTTCCGTATGACGACGCCCCTTTCCGCTGCCGAACAGGCCCTGCGCGATGCCGCACGCGAGTACCACCTCAATCCCACCCGGGGCAAGATTTCCGTCTCACCGACCAAGCCCCTGTCCAACCAGCGCGACCTGTCGCTGGCCTACTCACCCGGCGTGGCCTACCCCTGCCTGGACATCCAGGCAGACCCCTCCAAAGCCTTTGACTACACCGCCCGCGGCAATCTGGTGGGCGTAATCACCAACGGCACGGCTGTGCTGGGGCTGGGAGACATCGGCCCGCTGGCCGGCAAGCCGGTAATGGAGGGCAAGGGCTGCCTGTTCAAGAAGTTCGCGGGTGTGGATGTCTTCGACATCGAACTCGACGAACGCGATCCCGACAAGCTGATCGACATCATCGCAGCGCTGGAGCCGACGCTCGGCGGCATCAACCTGGAAGACATCAAGGCGCCCGAGTGCTTCTACATCGAGCAAGAGCTGAGCAAGCGCATGAACATTCCGGTGTTCCATGACGACCAGCACGGCACGGCCATCATCTCCAGCGCCGCGCTGCTCAACGGCCTGGAGCTGGTGGGCAAGGACATCGGCGCGGTCAAGATCGCGGTGTCGGGCGCGGGCGCCGCTGCCATTGCCTGCGTGAACGTGATGGTGGGCCTGGGCGTGAAGGTGGAGAACATCTTCATGTGCGACTCCAAGGGCGTCATCTACGAAGGCCGCCCCGGCGGCTTTGACGAATCCAAGGCCCGCTACGCTCAGAAGACCGATGCACGCACGCTGGCCGATGCCGTCGACGGCGCTGACGTGTTCCTGGGCTGCTCGGCCCCCGGCGTACTCACCGCCGAAATGGTCAAGACCATGGCCCCCAAGCCCATCATCCTGGCGCTGGCCAACCCCGAGCCGGAGATTCGTCCCGAACTGGCCAAGGCCGTACGCCCCGACTGCATCATGGCCACGGGCCGCTCGGACTACCCGAACCAGGTGAACAACGTCCTGTGCTTCCCATACATCTTCCGCGGCGCCCTGGACTGCGGCGCCACCAAGATCACCGAAGCCATGAAGCTGGCCTGCGTGCGCCAGATCGCCGACCTGGCCAAGAGCGAGACCAGCGACGAGGTCGCCGCCGCCTACGCCGGCCAGGATTTGACCTTTGGCCCCGAATACCTCATTCCCAAGCCGTTTGACTCGCGCCTGATTCTCAAGATCGCACCCGCCGTGGCACAGGCCGCATTTGAGTCCGGCGTCGCCACGCGCCCCATTGCCGACATGGA
The DNA here is from genome assembly GCA_023954095.1 of Burkholderiaceae bacterium. Lineage (GTDB taxonomy): Bacteria > Pseudomonadota > Gammaproteobacteria > Burkholderiales > Burkholderiaceae_C > Simplicispira. The sequence continues at coordinate 33,614 of JAMLIQ010000011.1, forward strand.
GGCCTACAAGGAAAACCTTGCACGCTTTGTCTACCAGACGGGCATCCTCATGCGCCCCGTGGTCAATGCGGCCAAGCACCTGCCCGATGCCCAGAAGCGCGTGGCCTATGCCGATGGCGAGGATGAGCGTGCGCTGCGCGCCGCCCAGATGGCCATTGACGACCACATCGCCTGCCCCATCCTCATCGGGCGCCCGGCAGTGATCCAGGCTCGCATCCAGAAAGCCGGCCTGCGCATGCAACCCGGCAAGGATGTCGAGATCTGCAACCCGGAAGACGACCCCCGCTTTCGCCAGTACTGGGAGCACTACCACCTGCTCATGAAGCGCAACGGCGCTTCCACCGAAATGGCCAAGGCCGCGGTACGCCGCTCCAACACCATCATTGCCTCGCTGATGGTCACGCTGGGCGACGCCGACGCCATGATCTGCGGCCTGGTGGGCACCTACGAGACGCACCTGGAACGCATCCACTCCATTCTGGGCCACCAGCCCGGTGTGAACCACTATGCGGCCCTCAATGCCCTGATGACCGACCGCGGCCCGCTGTTCATTGCCGACACCTACGTCAACGAAGACCCCAGCGCCGAGCAACTGGCCGACATTGCGTGGATGTCGGTGCTGGAGGTGCAGCGCTTTGGCCTGCCACCCAAGGTGGCTTTCCTGTCGCATTCAAGCTACGGCTCGTCGAAACGCGCCTCGGCCCGCAAGATGCGCCTGGCGCGCGATCTGTTCGTGGCGGCCCACCCCGAGATTGAATGCGACGGCGAACTGCACGGCGACGCGGCGCTGGAGCCCGGCATCCGCAAGGCCTATATGGAGGACTCCACCCTCACCGGCTCCGCCAACCTGCTCATCTGCCCGAACATCGACGCCGCCAACATTCTCTACAACGTGCTCAAGACCACCACCAGCGGCGGCGTCACCGTGGGCCCCATCCTGATGGGCGCGGCCGCCGCCGCCTACATCCTGACACCCGCCGCCACCGTGCGCCGCGTGTTCAATATGACGGCACTGGCGGTCGCCAGCGCTGCGTCACGTAGCCGCTGAAGACAGGGGTTTCTTGAATTACAATCTACAGTTGCTTCCGATGTGTTTCGCATGCAGCAATGCTGGCAAAACAATCTTTCGCAGGAATTCGTCAGTAAGCTGATTTCCTGCTATAATTCGAGGCTTAGCGGCTGTAGCTCAGCTGGATAGAGTACTTGGCTACGAACCAAGGGGTCGTGGGTTCGATTCCTGCCAGCCGCACCAACAGGTAAGCCCTGATATCGCAAGATATCAGGGCTTTTTCCTTGGGTGATTCGCTCCTGAATCACTATGACTTTCATAGCTATTTGCGCTTACTCCATCAGCGTCAAAGGCATGAAAGGCATAAAATCTCAATCCATGCGGTAGCGCACGCTGAACCACAGGGCCGGGTCAGCACCCTGGTGCAGGCGCGTCTGCACAACCCCCGTAAAGGCCCAGCGCCGATCGGCGGTCTCCCAGCTGTGTACCAGGTTCAGGTTCCATCCAGGCGCCAAGGCGTTGGCATTGGCCTCGTCGGCGAACCTTGAACCGCGATAAACCAGCGAAACCATGCTGGTATCGCGCCCGCCATGCCGCCAGACGTTCGCCAGCACCGCCGTGTGGCGCGGCACACCAGGCAATCCATTGCCAAGAAAACGCTCACTTGTGTTGCGTGCATGGGCCCAGGTGTAGCTGCCCAGCACGCTCCAGCGGGGCGCCAGCACGCGATTCAAGGCCAGTCCCGCCTGGTGCAGGCGGCCCCGGCTGAATCGGGGGTCACCGTCATAGGCATCAATGGCGGTTTGCCCGGAAGCGGTCACGGCGCCCAGCACGCCGGCCCGGTCACCCACTTCCAGCAGCGCCGATCGTGGCAGCAGCAGACTGCCATTGGCGAAGGTGGGATTGACGATATCCTGGCTGCTGAGCATGCCCCAGGCAAAGGTGCGCGCATCGAGTTCCCAGTCCAGTTGCACCGCGCGCTTGCGTCCCAGACTGCCTGGCAATTGGTACTGGTGGTCGATGGGAATCCCTGCAATCGACACAGGCGCCAGGGTACTGCCTGCCGGTGCACGCATGTTTTCAATATAGGCCGCATGCAGGGCGCGCCCAGGCCCAAAGCGGTAGGTCACCCCCACCCGGGGCCGCAGTTTGCGCGCATGCCCACCGCTGGCGGCATCCGGCGGGAAAATGTCTTCTCCTGTCTGCACATCTCGATACAGATCCATATAGTTCGTCTGCAGACGTGGTGCAGACGCTTCGGCGTGCCAGGTCCAGGCGCCCGTGCGCCACTCGCCAGCGACCCAGGGCATGTCAAAGGACGACTGCGTCTGGATATCGGACGCAATATCGGCATCGCGGCTTCCCAGCCGGATGGTGTCCCGTCCATGCTCCCAGCCAAAGCTCCAGCGCTGCGCCGGAAACTGGATGACGTGGCGCAGCATCCAGTTGTTGGCGCCGTCCTCACTGCGCGCGTCCAGCGGGCCCCACACGGCATGGTCGAGAACCCGGGCGCTCGTGTAGCGCCCATGGTTGAACTTGACCCAGGTTTGCGCATCGGGAGACCAGCGCCAGGCGCCGCCGATATCGGTACTGGTGTTCTGCTGCCGAGTGACTCCGTCAAGACGGTAACCGTTGCCAAAATCCAGCCCTCCGGGATAGCCCGACCGGTCTCGCCCCTGGTTGTGTACCAGGAACAACCCCAGCCGGTCTGTGGGCCGGGCACCCCACGCCACATCGAAGGACGGCGAACGGAGCCAGTAACTGCCGGTGCCATCCCGTGGCTGCATGCTGATGCCGTAGCCGCGCAGCAGCCACGCCATGGGCATGCCTGACATGCGGGTCCCCTTGACCTGCGCAGTAGCCACCAGATTGGAATGCACCGCATTGCGCTCGGCACTGGCCGCCACAATCGCCTCCTGACCCTGGGTCAGCAAAATGGGCGCCTGACGTTCCCGGGCCCCAAACGCCAGGGGGTCTGCCAGATAGCCCTGGTACAGCTCCGCACTGCGACTGAAATCACTCTCGTAACGATGGGCCATGAAAAAGTGGCTCCCCGCCCAGAGCGGGTAGTACGACTGGTCGGCGTAGGCCCGTGCCCAATGCTCCATGCCAAAGTCCCCCAGGGCCTTACCCAGGTTGGCCGAGCCCTGGCTGTCGCTGGCGAGCGGGTTGAGCGATTTGAGCCACGGTAGCCGCACCAGGGCTTCTCGGGCCGCGGCAAGGGCTTGCTCCGGCTCCCCCGCATCGTTGCGGATCATCGATTCCACCTGCCAGGCCAGCGGATCTTTTGGATCCGCCTGGCGCGCGCGCTCCAGGGAATCGAGGGCGGCACCCTGGCCACCCAGCGTGTACTCGGCCACGGCCAGCCAGACATGTGCGCGGGCGTAGCGTGGCTCGATCACCAGGGCCTTGAGCAGCCACCGGCGCGCCGCTTCGGGATCCCCTCGGCGCAGCGCCAGAAAGCCAGCGCCAGCCAGGCTTTCATAGTCGTCACCCTGCAGGGCCAGGGCTGCGTTGAAGCCTGCGTCCGCCTCCTGCAGCCGCAGCGCCTCGGCCGCCGCAGTGGCCTGCAGGCCCAGCAAGCTGGCCCGCTGAGGCGCCAGGTCCACGGCGTGGGCCAGCACTTCGCGCGCAGATGCCAGGTCTCCGCGCTCCTGCAGCGCCCGCCCCAGACGGCCCCAAGCGTCGGCCTGCTGGAACGGTCCCTGGGCATGCGCCACGCCTGCACGGTAGCGGGCCAGCGCCTCATCGCCACGGCCTGCCAGGCGATACCAGTCGCCGTCGGCCAGTGCAAGGTCGCTGCTGTCGAGACCACCGCTGCGCGCCAGGGCTTCGTCGAGCACGGCGCGGGCCGCATCAGGGCGGTCTTGTGCCAACAGCAATTCAGCGCGCCGCGCCGCAAGCCTGGGGTCCCCCATGCGCTGCCAGGCGCTCTCCAGGCGTTGCACCGCCGCCTCCAGCTGTGCATCAGATGCAGCGAGATCGGCCAGGACCAGTTCCACCACCGGCTCTGCAACGCCGCTGGCACGCCAGGCCAGCAAGCGCTGGCGCGCCTGCGGCCCGTTGCCGGCATCCAGGTCGGCCCGCACCGCAGAAAGCGCCGGTTCCAGCCCATCCCCCTGGAACTCGGCCCAGCGCCTCGCATCCACCGGATTGGCCATCACCCATTGCACCCGCTCTCGCGGATGAACCAGCAGCCGTTTGGTGGGGGCTTGCCCCGGAACGGCAATGCCTTGCTCTGCCGGGCCCAAAATGACACGCCCATGGTCATTGGAGAAATCCACCTGGCCCGACAGTACGGTCAGCGTAGTGCGCCCACTGGCTTGCACTTCCACATCCCAGTCCGTGCCCCGCACCACAGCCAAGACCGCTGGCGTTCTCAGTTCCAGCGCTGCCGGTGTCTTTTTGGTGCGCGCCCAGAGCCTGCCTGCCAAAAGCTCCAGCAGCGTACGGGCAGGCTGCGCCTCGCACAGGCGCAGCTGGGCGCTGGCCGACATGCGAATCTGCGTGCGGTCGGCCAGCAACAAGGCTGCGGACGACAGTTCCAGGGTGCGCACATCGGCACCTGCACCCAATTGCTGCGCCAATACAGCAGCCGACCAGGGTTGCTCCCCTGCTGCACGGGTCTGTCCTTGCCCCGCCAGGGCCACGATTTCGGCAGCCACCCCACCGGCCTCAGGCGTCGCAGCGCACTGCGCCCACGCGGCAGCACCGCACTGCATCCATGCCGCTGCAGCCAGCGGTGTCATCCAGAAACGCAGGGATTGCATGGTGGTTCCTTTCCTCAGGATTTGTTCAATGCCCGTGCACTAAAACGCATATTGGGCACATCACCGCCAGACGACGGCCGCTCAAGCATCAACGCCCGTATCCGCGCTTCCAGACGATCGGCCTGGCATTGAAGGGACGGCGCATGGTTGGCTGCGCGCAAACGCCAGTCGGCACAACACTGCAGCGCCTGCGGCCAACGGCCCGCACGTGCATGGTCTCGCAATGTCTGGCTGATGGCTGCCAGGGCAGCATCCGCGCACGGCGTGTACACATCAATGCCCGCCTGGCGGCCCGCGAGAACCACGAAATCCAGCCACGCCAGAGGCTGCAGCGCCACAGTGTCTGCGCCCAGGGCCCTGCAAGTGGCCTCGGAGAGCAGGATGTCGGTACCGAAGTCCTTGTTGGCAGCCTCCAGACGGGCCGCCGTGTTGACCGCATCCCCCACGGCCGTGTAGGTAAAACGCTCCTGCGACCCCAGATGCCCCACAGAAGCCTCGCCCGTATGCAGACCGATGCGCAATTGCAGCGCTGCAAACGGGGTCCCTTGCCACTGGGATCGCAGCGCCTGCATGTCGCGTTGCATGTCCTGGGCACAGGCGAGGGCGCGCGCGGCATGCGCAGGCTCGGCCATGGGCGCGTTCCAGAACGCCATCACTGCATCGCCAATGAACTTGTCCAGCGTTCCGCCATGCAGATGCACGGTGTGCGTCATGCGGGTGAAGTACGCATTCAATGCCTGCGCCACCGACGGGGGCGCAAGCTGCTCGCTGGCCGCCGTGAAGCCGGCCAGATCGGCAAATAGCAGGGTCAGAACACGACGCTCACCCTGCACCGCAGGCAGCCCCCCCGCAGCGACCATGGCATCGACCACCGCAGGCGGTACATACAGAGAAAAATGCCGATGCAACTGCTGGCGACGCTGGCGTTCACGCCAGTAACTGTGCGCCGCGCCCATCTGCAAATGCAAGGCCAGCCCGGCCACCGTGGGCAGCGCACTCCACCACAGACCTTGCACATACGCAATGACGCTGGCAAGCAGTGCCCCCAGGACAAAAGCCAGTGTAAGAAGACTGGCATAGCCCCCTCGCCAGCGGCGTGTAAGCACGGCCACTCCACCCACAACCAGCACAGCCTGCCCCCACGGAACGACAGGGGGCACAGGAACAATCCAGTCGCCTGCGAGGCCGTTGACAAGGGCCGTGGCATGCAGCATGACACCCGACTGCAAGCCGTCACCCAAGACCCGCCAGGGTGTGCGAAGCTGGTCTACACCCCCCACCGGGGTATGCTGTCCCAGCAGCACCAGCTTGTTGCGCAACGCCCCTTCAGGCAGGAATCTCGAAGGTTCCAGCGCCTGGGTGAAATGCACATAAGGCAATGCCACTTCAGGGGCATAGTGGCGCAGCAGGGCGCCGGGTGGCGGTACAACGATCGCACGGCCCGCTGCCAGCGCCAACTGGCGCCACAACGCACCCTCCTCTCCCGGCGCGGCACGTACCACACCATCATTGTCCAACGGCATGGCAACGCTGCCATGGCGCGCCTGCGGATAGATCGACGCCACATGCTGCTGGTACTGAGCGACCTGCGAACTGCGCACCACCACATCGGCACTGGCCAGCACCACGGGCAGACGCCCTTGCAGCGCACGCGCCAAAGCAGCATCATCTTCGGCGTTTTGCACTGCACTGAGCAGCAAATCCACGCCCAATCCCGCTGCGCCCGCCTCCGACAATGCGTCAACCAACTGTGCATGCAAGCGCCTGGGCAGCGGTGGAGCCAATTTCAGCGCGGCAAGGCTGGGCTCATCGATCCCCACGATCAGCACCCCGGCATAGGGTGGTGCAGGCGCCGTCAGGCTGCTCCAGAGATCCTGTTCCAGCCGCAATACAGGCATCCAGAGAGGCGACACCCGAAACAGCGCCAGCAGGACCAGACTGCCCAGCACACGCAGTGCCCAGGGACGCCAGGCATCCTGCACAGCGATCAATCTGGAGCGTCGTGCCATCGCAGAGCCTCCGGGTTGGCAGAAAGGAGGTTTTGCACAGTCCACCCCACCACGGTAGACCTTGCCAGTGCCGTCATCGGAGCTTGCCGTTTCCGGTCGGCCCTTGGCTGCAACACCGATTCAAACAGCGCGCTGACAACAACTCTACGGAAACTGTAGCCCAGTGAGCTGCCCCTGGATACTGGCGTTGACCCTGCTACACGCCACCAACAACACGGCGAACCTGTGGCGACATCTCGCAATACAACGATGGCGCGCCCTGCCGCTGCAGGGTCGTCGCACACCGATTTTCCGAAGATTTGAATGGTAGGCCGTGTTGGACTTGAACCAACGACCAAAGGATTCAAGTTTGCGTGGGTTTCCCCACTCCTTGGACTATGTCATCACCCACAGCCATACTGTTGGGGTGCCGGGCGCTCGGGGGACGCTTATCGGATGGGCTCCTCACGTCCTAGTCTCTGCACCTTCCCGCCTACCGGTCTTTCAACCTGCCTTCGGCGGGCTTGGCTCAAGATTGCCTTGGCTTGCGCTTTAGGTTTCCTTGAGTTCACCCGGTTTTCCGACGGAGATTACGCTCCGTGGTCACCATTTCGATGAGTCCTCTGCTCTAACCAACTGAGCTAACGGCCCATTCAAGCTTTCTATTGTAGTTTCACTTGTGGTGGCTCAGCGCGTTCGAAACCAGCCTGGAGGTAATGTCCACGATCTGGATCATTTTTTCGTAGGGCATGCGCATGGGGCCAATCACGCCCAAGGTACCCACGACCTGCCCGTCCACCTCGTAAGGCGCACTGACCACGGACAGTTCTTCAAAAGGCACGACCTGGCTTTCGCCTCCGATGAAGATGCGCACCCCTTCGGCCTGGCTGGAAACGTCGAGCAACCGCAATATCTGCGTCTTCTGCTCGAACAGATCGAAGGCCCGACGCAGATTGCCCATGTCCTTCGAAAAATCGCTCACTGACAACAGGTTCCGTTCGCCCGAAATGACCACCTCTTCCTGGGCTTGCGTGAGCGCTTCGGAGCTCACATTGACTGCCGCCGTCATCAACGCCGCAATTTCACCTTGAAGCGACTCCACTTCGGTCTTGATTCTTTCCCGAACCTTTTCCATCGCCATCCCGGCATAGTGGGAGTTCAGGAAATTGGCCGTTTCCAGCAATTGTGTTTGCGTAAAGTCGGTTTCGGAAAAAATCACCCGGTTCTGCACATCGCCATCGGGTGACACAATGATGACTAGAAACCGCCGGTCAGACAGGCGCAGAAATTCGATGTGCCGGAACACGGAAGACCGGCGGGGCGCCATGACCACGCCCACAAACTGCGACAAGCTCGACAGCATATGCGCCGCATTCGCAATGACTTTCTGTGGCTGCTCGGGCGCCAAGGCCGGCGAGATGATTTTTTCACGCTGTACCGTCAGCATGGTGTCCACAAAGAGCCTGTAGCCTCGGGCCGTCGGTATGCGTCCTGCCGATGTATGCGGACTGGCAATCAGCCCCAATTCCTCCAGGTCAGCCATGACATTGCGGATGGTGGCAGGGGAAAGTTCCAGCCCCGAAGCACGTGAAAGCGTGCGCGAACCGACGGGTTGCCCCTCTTCGATATAGCGCTCGACCAACGCTTTGAGCAACAACTTGGCACGGTCATCCAGCATGGCATGATTTTAATGATGTAATTTCAGTATGACACCTCACTTCCGCCATGTTGCACTGATAGGCAAATACCAGTCCCAGGTTTCTGGCACGGTTGCGGCAGGGTCTCTGCAATTGATGGACGACATTGCCGGTTTTTTGCAGAGCCAGGGCTGCAAGGTCGCAGTGGAAGAGCGCACTGCCGTGGCGACCGGGCTGGACCGGTATCCCGCGCTGGATGCCGATGCCATTGGTGAGCACTGCGACCTGGGGCTGGTGGTGGGAGGCGACGGAACGATGCTGAGCATTGGCCGCCAGTTGGCACGGCACGGAACACCCCTGATCGGCATCAATCAAGGGCGTCTCGGATTTGTCACCGACATTCCGCTGGAAAACTATCAGACGACCCTCACTCCCATGCTGCATGGCGAGTACGAAGAAGACCATCGCCCCTTGATGCATGCCCGGGTAGAGCGGGAAGGTCGTGTTGTTTTCGACGCATTCGCCATGAACGATGTCGTGGTCAATCGCGGTGCAACCTCGGGCATGGTGGAGTTGCGGGTAGAGGTGGATGGCCACTTTGTGGCAAACCAACGCGCCGATGGACTCATCATTGCATCGCCCACCGGATCGACCGCCTACGCGCTTTCAGCGGGCGGGCCCATGCTCCATCCGTCGATCCCGGGCTGGGTTCTGGTTCCCATTGCACCCCACACTCTGTCGAACCGTCCCATTGTTCTTGCCGACATCACGGAGATTGCCATCGAACTGGTGAATGGCCGCGACGCCAGCGCCAACTTCGACATGCAGTCGCTGGCCTCCCTGCTGCATGGCGACCGCATCCTGGTCCGCCGCGCCGAATACAGCGTGCGATTTCTGCACCCCCGGGGATGGAATTACTTTGATACGCTGCGCAAGAAACTTCTCTGGAACGAGGGAGGCTCCTGACGATGGCGCTCCGACGCATTGCACTGCGCGACTTTGTGATTGTGCAGGCACTTGAACTGGACTTCAGCAATGGCTTCACGGCCCTGACGGGCGAAACAGGTGCCGGCAAGTCCATTCTGATCGAGGCATTGCAATTGACGCTGGGCGCACGGGCCGATGCGGGCTTTGTGCGCGAAGGCGCCCAGCGCACAGACATCAGTGCAGAGTTCGATTGCCCAGCAGAGCTGCATTCCTGGTTGGAAGAGTCAGGATTCGAGCAGGAAGATGGACTCCTGCTGCGGCGCACCATCGACGCGCAGGGCAAAAGCCGCGCGTGGGTCAACGGCACCCCAGCTACCGCAACACAGCTGCGCACACTGGGAGAACATTTGCTGGACATTCATGGGCAGCATGCGTGGCAAAGCCTGGTGCGCGCAGACGCCATCCGCGCCTTGCTGGATGCCTATGCCGGTGCATCTCCCGCTGCAGTACAGGCATGCTGGACCGCATGGCGTGCAGCGCAAGCCAATGTGATCCAGGCGCATGCGGCCCAGGAGACACTTCAACGCGAACGCGAACGCCTGCAATGGCAGATTGCAGAAGTAGACAAGCTTGCTCCAGGGGCCGATGAATGGGATTCCCTCAATGCACAGCACACCCGTATGCTGCACACCCAGGAACTGCAGGATACGGTTCAGAAGGTTCTGGCTGTTCTGGATACAGAAAGCCCAACAAGTGCCCGCACGGGTCTGGCCCGCGCACTCGATCTGCTCAGAGCCCGCGAGCACCTGGAACCCGCATTTGCAGAACTCTCGGAAACACTTGAAGCCAGCCTGGCACAGACCGATGAGACCGTGCGCAGCTTGCATGCCTATCAGCGCCATGCCGATCTGAATCCGCGATCCCTGGAAGAGACGGACGCCCGGGTGACACTCTGGATGTCATTGGCCAGGCGCTACAAGAGATCCCCCGAGGAGTTGCCTGCGTTGCTGCGCACATGGCGGGAAGAGCTGCAGCGACTGGACAATGCTGCCGATCTGACCGCCTTGCAAGAAGCAGAACACCGGTATGCCAAGGCGTACCTGGATGCCGCACGTTCTCTCTCGCAAACCCGCGCCAAGGCTGCGCCGCGACTGTCACGATCGATCACGGCGGCCATGCAGGAACTCGGCATGGTTGGAGGTGCGTTTTCCGTACAGTTGAAAAAATCAGCCGAACCTTCGGCGCACGGCCTGGACGAGATCGCCTTCCTCGTAGCGACACATCCTGGCATGACGCCGCGCCCCATCGGCAAGGTGGCCTCAGGCGGAGAGCTTTCACGGATTTCTCTGGCGATTGCCGTGGCCACCAGCGCCCTGGGGAATGCGGGCACGCTGATTTTCGATGAAGTCGACGCCGGGGTTGGTGGCGCGGTGGCAGCCACGGTCGGCCGGTTGATGCAGCAACTCGGACAGGATCGCCAGGTGCTGGCGGTCACGCACCTGCCCCAGGTTGCTGCCTGTGCCCACTGCCACCTCGTGGTTTCAAAACAAAGTGGCGACACGACCACCAGTTCCGTCCTGCCCGTCCAGGGCGATGCACGCATTGAAGAACTGGCCCGCATGCTGGGAGGCGAGCGCATACTTCCAAGTACCCGGGCGCATGCACGGGAAATGCTGGATACCCATCACAACATGTCGACAGGAACGCACTGAACCATGCAGTTGGAGATCGCGCTCATTACAGGAATGTCCGGCTCGGGCAAATCAGTGGCGTTGCGCGCGCTGGAAGATGCAGGGTTCTATTGCGTCGACAATCTCCCGCCCGAGCTATTGCTGCCTTTCGTGGCCCTGGAGCATCAACACCATGGCAATCGTCTGGCCATCGCCATGGATGTGCGCAGTGCCACCTCGCTTCCCCAAGTGCCGCACAAACTGCAGGAATTACGGGCCCAGGGATGCACCGTGCACTCCCTCTTCGTAGACGCCACGACCGACACCCTGGTACGACGTTTTTCGGAAACCCGTCGACGCCATCCACTGTTCCATGGCGAGTTGAAGGAGCGGCAGCGCGCGTTGGTGCAGGTCATTGAACTGGAGCGTGAACTACTGGCCGACCTGCGTGAAAAAGCCCATGTGATTGACACGAGCAATATTCGCGCATCCCAGTTGCAGGGCTATGTCAAAGGCTTGATTTCCTCGCTGCCTGAACAGCTCTCATTGGTGTTCCAGTCCTTTGCCTTCAAGCGTGGCATCCCCATGGATGCAGACTACGTTTTTGATGTGCGTATGCTGCCCAACCCCCACTACGAGGCCGACCTGCGCGATCTCACCGGGCAAGACAAGCCCGTCATGGATTTTCTGGACCAGCAGGCAGATGTGAGGCTCATGCGCCAGCACATCGAGACCTTTTTGTCCCATTGGCTTGAATCCATGGCTCAAAACCACCGCAGCTATGTCACCGTCGCCATTGGCTGCACGGGGGGACAACACCGTTCGGTCTACCTTGTCGAGCGTCTGGCGCAGACTTTTGGTGACCAGTGGCCCACACAACGCCGCCACCGGGAGCTAGACGGGCGCTGATCCTGTCGCAGCCAGAGTAGTGTCATCGAGCAATTTGCGCACGGGCGCTGGCAGTCCCAACTGGCGCCACTCCTGAGCACCAAACCACGCCCCCTCGTCATCGGACACGACGACAGACGCAGGGGCTTGCCCCAGCACCGGATGCAAGTGCAGGTCCCGGTGTGTGAGCACATGCAGAAACGAAGCTCGTTCCATCCGGTTCGATGCAATGCGCCCCAAGGGATGCTCAACCAGGTCCTGATAGCAATGAAAGACAGGGACGCAATACAACCCTGCCCAAATGCCGCGCGACTCCCGCCGTTGGAGCCATACACGATCCTGTGAATCTCGCAGCACCAAAAGCCACCAGGCCTCTGATGAACGCACCAGTTTGCGCGTTCTGACGGGGTACGCTTCCTGTGCGCCTTGCGCCAACGCACAGCACTTCGCCTGCAAAGGGCATTGCCCACACAAGGGCTTGCGGGGTACACAAACCATGGCACCAAGGTCCATCAAACCCTGGGTATAGCGCGGCATGGCCTGAGCCAGTTTTTGGTGCGGCAGCAAGCTCGTAGCCAGTTCCCACAGCGTGCGCTCGTGGGCCGCAATCGCCAGATCCTCGCCAAAACCCAGCAAACGGGTCAGGACACGACGGACATTGGCATCGAGGATCGGCGCCCTCTCACCAAAGCAAAAGGCAGCAATCGCCCCTGCCGTAGAACGGCCAATGCCAGGCAATGCAGCCAGTTCCACGGCGGAAGTGGGAAACACACCTCCATGCACAGCAACAACCTGCTGTGCACAGCGGTGCAGATTGCGGGCCCGGCTGTAGTATCCAAGCCCACTCCACATCGACAGAACTTCGTCCTGCGACGCCGCAGCGAGAGCCCTGACATCAGAGAAGCGCTCCAGGAAACGGGGAAAGTAGTCCAGCACCGTACGAACCTGCGTCTGCTGAAGCATGATCTCCGAAAGCCATACACGGTACGGATCACGTGACTGCTGCCACGGCAGATGACTTCGTCCATGCTCTTGTTGCCACTGCATCACCAGCGCGGCAACCTGTCCATCATCCAAGGTCATGCCGACGCAAAAATATCGTGGTGCTCGATTTCTTCCGGATCGTCCGCCAGATGCATCAATTCTTCTGTGAGCTGATGCAGATGCCTGTCCAGCCGATCAAGTGCGGCCTCGCCATCCTCGATTTCGGCGATACGCTCTTCCAGCCCGGTTGCGGCCTGCTGAATGCGGTCCACAGCCTCGATCCGTCGGGCAAAACTGCGCCTGCGCTCACGCAATTGCGCGTCCAGTTGTGCCGTCGCCGACTTGCTCCAAAGTTCCAGATCATTGGCAGCCGATTCAAATACGGTCCGCAGGCGCATGGACAGAGCACGACCCAACCGCTCGGCAAATTCCGGCTGCACGAGTTTGAGTGCATTGCCAACGCTGAGGTACTGCATGTGGTTCTGCTCGATTCCATCGAGTTCCACGGCAAAGGCTTCCAGCGATGGAACGGCAGGCACCTGCAATGAAAACCCAAATTCGGCATTAAGCTGCCGAAAGGTTCCTTCCAGCATGGCATGGATTTCCGTGGCCGATGCCTGGGCCGTATCGATCGTACCCTTCAGGCGCGCGAAAGTGTCAGCGTACTGCTTGCGAATCCCCAGCTTGAGGCCTTTCTGCTGCAGGACACCCATCAGATCAGACAATTGCTCTTTCAACGTCTTGGTGCCAAGCTTCTGGAACACCTCACGTAGCAATTTCAGATGCACAGATCGCACGGCATGGATTTTAGTCGTGCTCAGATCAAACTCGTGCTGTTCCTGCTCGATCCGGTTACGCATCGCCGCAATCACTGCGGCATTCTTGCCGCGCAGGCTTCGCAATTCCAGCATCTGGTCATCGAGATCACGACGCTGGATATTGAGCACCCGCGAGGTCTCCACCCGCAAGCCAGAAATCCCGGCCCCTATGGCGGAACGCAAAATGGCCTGCCGCCTCCCCATGACCCCTCGGGCCAGCGCATCCTCCAGCACCGGCAGCCCACTGGTTTCGAGCATCACATCGTCGCAAGAAATCTTTGCAACCAAGCCCTTCTGGGCGGATACGGGAACCACCTGATCCAAACGCACACCCAGCATTTCCGCCGATGTCTGGCGCTGGCGCTCCAATTGGTCTTCAATTTGCCGGGGCGAGTTGAGCGTGTCCCAGAGCGTATCAATCTTGTTGAGAACCACGAGCCGTGCCTCGATGCTCTCCGGTGTTGTCACCAGGTGCTCGCGCCAGATGGCAAGATCAGAACGGGTGACTCCAGTATCTGCCCCCAGAATGAATACAACCGCATGCGCCTGCGGTATCAAATTCACCGTCAACTCCGGCTCTGCACCCACAGCATTCAGACCCGGGGTATCCAGAATGACCAACCCCTGCTTGAGCAAGGGGTGCGGCATGTTGATGATGGCATGACGCCACATAGGCACCTCCACCAAGCCTTCCGCATCCTTGGGTGGATTTTCCTCCGGCAGTTCATCGTGCCAGAACCCCATGGATCGCGCCTCATCCACACTGACACGGCGCACCTGTGCAACCTTTTCCAGCGACTTGGCAATCTGATCCGCATCGTTGATATCCAGAGGAATTTCCTCCCAACGATCAGGCTTCAAACGCCATTCGGACAGACTGTGCAACTGCAAGCGGGTTTCAATGGGGAGCAGGCGCAGACAGGGGGGCATCGACGCGTCGTACCCAAGTTCTGTGGGGCACATGGTCGTTCTTCCCGCGCTGGCCGGCATGATGCGGCGGCCATAGCCGGCAAAGAAGATGGCATTGATCAGCTCAGACTTCCCACGGGAGAACTCGGCGACGAAAGCCACCATGACCTTGTCGGTGCGCACCTGATCTTCCAGGCGTTGCAAGCGCTCCTGTACAGCGGAATCCATGAGCTCGTGACCGCCCATCCATTCGCCCAACTGCTTCAGTTGTCGGGCAAACTCACGCCGCCACGTCCCGTGCTGCTCAAATTGCTCGTTGAATGAAGGTCCCACTTTGTTCCCGGAGTTCAATGGATGGCCTGCCCACGGACAAGCACAAAATATAGCATCGCACGCCCCAAAAACGGCCTGCTCACGAGGTTTCGTGGTTTCAACGCCTCATGTACGCTGGCACCGGGGGCAAAAAAAGCTGCTGCGCTGCCCCTGGCGCTCCATTCGCACAAGAGTGCCGCAAGTATGACAGGGAGCACCGGCCCGCCCGTAAACATGTGCCTCGCGCTGAAAGTGCCCGGCACTGCCATCGGCGCTGGAGAAATTCCGCAACGTACTGCCGCCTTGCGCCACGGCCCGTTCCATCACCTGGCGAATCGCCTCGTATAAACGGCGCGCCCGCACCATACCGATGCCCGCCGCCGGGGCCGTCGGACGAATGCCCGCCAGAAACAGCGCCTCCGAAGCGTAGATATTTCCCACCCCCACCACCAGGCGCCCTGCCAGCAGCACCTGCTTGATGGCGGCATTGCTGCCGCGCAAACCCGCCCGGAAGTCAGGCCAGCGAAAATCATCGGACAGAGGTTCCATCCCCAACCGCCCGAGCAACCGGTGAGCGACGGGTGCCTGTTCGCTATCGACGTAGACCACAGCGCCAAAACGGCGCGGGTCATTCAAACGCAAAACGCCTTCCGTTGTCGCCAGATCGAAATGATCATGCTGGCCCCGGGGCCACTCCCCCTGCATGAATCGCAGGCTGCCAGACATCCCCAGATGCAGCAGCAAAAGCCCTTGGTCCAGGTCCAGTAACAGGTATTTGCCGCGGCGGCGGACGCCGACAACCACCCGGTCAATCAGCATATCCGGCGCGCACCCCAGCGGCCACCGCAAAGGCTTGCCCACAAAAACGCTCAGCACACGAGCTCCCTCGATTGCGGGAGCAAAACTTCGGCGCGTGACCTCAACCTCTGGTAATTCGGGCATGCTGCTACACCTTCGTGCCGTTTTGCAGGCATGGATTATTATGGGCTGATGGTCCCATTTTTCCGCTATCTGGCAGCCTCGCTGGTTATTGTCCTTGCGTTTGGCGCAAAACCTTCATGGGCCCAGTTTCCCGCTGCGCCACAAGATCCCCCCAATCACGATCGTTCCGCATCGAATGCCTTGCTTGATGCCACACTGTTCTACGAAATACTGCTCGGCGAAATTGTGACCCGGGGGGGCGACTCCGCCACGGGCTACTCGCTGATGCTGGAGGCTGCCCGCCGCAGCAACGATGAACAAATCTACCGGCGCGCCGTCGATATCGCCTTGCAATCGCGCTCCGGAGATCCTGCACTGACGGCAGCCCAGGCATGGGCAACGGCTTGGCCCCGGTCTATTGACGCCCACCGGTATGTGCTGCAGATTCTGGTCGCCCTCAACCGTGTCGAAGAGTCTGCCACCCCATTGCAACAAGTGATGGCCCTCCATGGAGCGACAGACCGCGCTGCATTCCTATGGGCGCTGCCTTCGTTGTACGCGAAGGTTTCTGATAAAGCCTTGGCCGCATCGGTGGTTGAAAAAGCGCTGCAAGACAGCCTCGTTGACCCGACTGTCAGTTCCATTGCCTGGACGGTGACCGGGCGGTTGCGCTTGGTGGCGGGCAACCAGCAAGGCGCACTGGAAGCGGTCCGCAAAGCCCAGGATCAAGCCCCCCTGGAAGACAAACCAGCCCTGCTGGCACTGGAGCTTCTGGAAGCAGGCGTGACGGAGGCAGAGCCCGTGCTGCGCCGTTACCTGGACGGCAGGCCCTCTCCAGAAATCCGCATGGCCTATGCCCGCCTTCTACTGGAATGGCAGCGCTACACAGAGGCACAACAACAACTCGGCTACGTGACCTCGGAGAAGCCCGATTTGCCCCAGGCATGGATGGCACAGGCCGCACTGCAGTTCCAGGACAACAACCTGAACGATGCCGAAGCATCCTTGGAGAAATATGCAGCACTCGTGGACCCCAACCGCAATGCAGCGACCGGCCGTGTCGGCATGACCCCGGCATATTTGCTGCGCGCCCAGATTGCCGAGAAGCGGGGCGACTACATAGCTGCAGAGCAATGGCTGGCACGCATCGAGAACGAACAGGATCTTTTCAGTGTCCAGGTCCGCCGCGCTTCCCTGCTGGCCCGCCAGGGAAAGCTGGCCGAGGCGCGGGCACTGATACGCAGCATCCCCGCGGACAACGACGAAGCCCGGAACATGAACCTGAGGGCCGAGGTGCAACTGCTTCGCGATGCACGCCAATACCGCGAAGCCTATTCCCTGCAAAAATCCTTGGTAGACCAGTCGCCGGCCGACGACGATCTCGCCTACGAACTTGCGATGCTCGCTGACAAGCTCGGCGAGCATCGTGCCATGGAGCGCTTGCTGCGCCAGATCATGGTGCGCAACCCCAGCTACCACCATGCCTACAACGCGCTGGGCTATTCGCTGGCCGAACGGGGCGCGCGACTCGCGGAGGCCAAGGAGCTGATCCTCAAGGCGCTGAGCTTTGCGCCCAAAGACCCCTTTATCACCGACAGCCTGGCCTGGGTTGAATTTCGCCAGGGCAACTCGGCGGAAGCGCTCCGCCTGCTGGAGATTGCCTTTGGCATGCGCCCCGATGCAGACATTGCAGCCCACCTGGGCGAGGTTCTCTGGGCCCAGGGAAATCAGGAGCGCGCCAAAGCCATCTGGCGGGAAAGCCTGCGGCTCAACCCGGACAACGAAACCCTGCGCGAAACCCTTCAACGGCTGAACATCAAACTCTGATGCGCCAGGAATCGTCTCCGTCCGTCCCATGGCTCCATTCCGCCGCTTGGCGGAAAGCACCTGCATGGCTACTGACAGGCGTACTGCTGGTGCTGTCCGGCTGTGCCCAGATTCCCACCGCCGCACCGCTTGCCAATCAGCACTGGAGTGGCCGAATCGCCCTGCAGGTCGATGGGCAGGAGGCGCAATCGTTCTCTGCCAGCTTTGAGCTCCAAGGCACTCCGAGCCAAGGGCAGCTGGAATTGCTCAGTCCTCTCGGAACCCAGTTGGCCCGGCTGCAATGGGACCCAAACCAGGCCACTTTGAACGCTCGCGGACAAACCCAGGTATCCCATTCGCTGGAAAGCCTGCTACTGCAAGCCACGGGAACACCCATCCCTGTCACCGCACTGTTTGACTGGCTGTCTGGCACACAGACCCATGTCGATGGCTGGCAAGCCAATCTGGACGCACTCGGCCAGGGGCGTCTCATGGCCCGGCGCGACGCCCCCCCGCCCCGCACGACACTGCGCATTGTCTTGGACCACTGAATCAGTGCCATGCAAACCCTCTACGACGTCCCGGCTCCGGCCAAGCTGAATCTTTTTCTGCACATCACCGGCCGCAGGCCCGATGGCTATCACTTGCTGCAATCGGTTTTCATGCTGATCGACTGGTGCGACACCTTGCATTTTTCACTGCGCACCGATGGACAGATCAGCCGCGAGGACCTGGGCCCCACCCTTCCGGCGGAAGACCTTGCCGTGCGGGCTGCGCGGGCTTTGCAAAGTGCCACAGACTGTGCCTACGGCGTACACATGGGGGTACTCAAGAGCATTCCTTCCCAGGCCGGCATGGGCGGTGGGTCCTCCGACGCCGCCACGGTGCTGCTGTCGCTCAACCGATTGTGGAACCTGGATCTGAGCATTCAGACGCTACAGTCCATCGCTGTCCAACTGGGCGCCGATGTTCCCTTTTTTTTGTGTGGACACAATGCCTGGGTCGAGGGCATCGGCGACAAAATACAGCCCCTGACAGGCGCCTGGGCCCTGCCTGCAGCCCGGTTCGTCGTTGTCAAGCCCAAAGCAGGACTGGATACGCGGGAGATTTTTTCATCTCCCGATCTGAAACGCGATTCTGATAGTGCTATAATTTCAGGCTTTGCTGCAGAACACTTTGACTTCGGTCGAAACGACTTGCAGAACGTTGCTCAGGCGCTATGCCCGGAAGTGGAAAAAGCTATCAGTTGGCTTGAAACACGCGGATTGCATGGCAGAATGACGGGCTCAGGAAGTGCGGTGTTTGCGCAAATGCCACATGCGGCAGATCTTGATGGCGCTCCGGGCGCATGGCAGGTCAGGGTATGTGAGAATCTGCTGCGGCATCCTCTGGCAGGATGGGCAGAAGATGAAAGTTTCGGCTTGTTGCCTTGAGGGCAGCGGGCCTGTGTAGGGGAGTCGCCAAGCTGGTTAAGGCACCGGATTTTGATTCCGGCATGCAAAGGTTCGAATCCTTTCTCCCCTGCCAAATCTTTGTCGCGTACAGGCATTAATTTCAGACCGCTGGGACGCTCATGCAAGCCAACCACCCCGACTTCATGGTTTTCACCGGCAATGCCAATCCTGGTATGGCGGCTGAAATTGCCCAATACATGGGTATCACACTGGGCGCTGCACACGTGGGTCGCTTCTCCGACGGGGAAGTCACCGTCGAAATCAACCAGAACGTTCGTGCCCGCGATGTGTTCGTGGTGCAGTCCACCTGCGCACCGACCAACGAAAACCTGATGGAACTGCTGATCATGGTCGATGCGCTCAAGCGCGCATCGGCGGAACGCATCAGCGCCGTCATTCCCTATTTCGGCTATGCGCGGCAAGACCGGCGCCCCCGCTCCACGCGCGTCCCCATTACGGCCAAGGTGGTGGCAAACATGCTGCAGGCCGCCGGTGTCGGGCGCGTGCTGACCATGGACCTGCACGCGGACCAGATTCAGGGGTTCTTTGATATCCCGGTGGACAATATTTACGCATCGCCCGTTCTGCTGGGTGACCTGCGCCAGAAGAACTATGACGACCTGATCGTGGTCTCGCCCGATGTGGGCGGCGTGGTGCGCGCCCGCGCACTCGCCAAACAACTCGGCTGTGACCTTGCCATCATCGACAAGCGCCGCCCCAAGGCCAATGTCAGCGAAGTCATGCACGTGATCGGTGAGATCGAAGGGCGCAACTGCGTCATCATGGATGACATGATCGACACCGCCGGCACGCTGGTCAAAGCAGCAGAAGTGCTCAAGGCGCGCGGCGCCAAGAAGGTTTATGCCTATTGCACGCATCCGATTTTCTCGGGCCCGGCCATCGACCGCATCGCCCAGGGCACGGCCCTTGACGAAGTCGTCGTGACCAATACCATTCCCTTGAGCACAGCTGCACGCGGCTGCGCCAAGATTCGCCAGCTCTCCGTGGCCCCGCTGATCGCCGAGACGATCCAGCGGATTGCCCGCGGCGACTCGGTAATGAGTTTGTTTGCAGACCAGGACAACCTGTTCTGAGTCTGGACAAAGCGTCTGGCGCCCCTTGCGGGCGCTTTTTACCTTAACGAAAGTGACACTGGTCGCGGTGCACTTTTTCTGGAGATTTTTATGAACTTCGTCGCTTTTGAGCGCGCCAAGCAAGGTACGGGTGCGAGCCGCCGTCTGCGCAATTCGGGCCGCACGCCCGGTATCGTCTATGGTGGTTCGGCTGAGCCCCTGGCCATTGAACTGGACCACAACGCACTGTGGCACGCCCTGAAAAAGGAAGCCTTCCATTCCAGCGTTCTGGACATGGAACTGAACGGCCAGACCAGCAAGGTGCTGCTGCGCGACGTGCAATACCACCCCTACAAGCAACTGGTGCTGCACATCGATTTCCAGCGCGTGGATGCCAAGACCAAGCTGCATATGAAGGTGCCGGTGCACTACAGCGGCTCTGAAGAATCCGCTGCCGTCAAGATCGACAAGTGCATGGTCAACCCGCTCGTGACCGAACTGGATGTGGCATGCATGCCATCCGACCTGCCCGAGTTCATTGCGGTGGACCTGAGCGGCCTGAAGAAGGGCTTCTCTCTGCACCTCAAGGACATCAAGCTGCCCAAGGGGGTGAGCGCCGTCACGCGCGGTTCGCAGAACAACCCGACCCTGGTGGCCGTGGTGCCGCCAGCCGTTGAAATCGAGGCGCCTGCCGCCGACGCTGCTGCTGCTGCACCTGCCAAGGGCAAAGGCAAGGGCAAGAAGTAATCAGCCCTGACCAGGCAGTCTCTGAAGGCTGCCCCTCCCAACGGCCCACCCTGCGTGGGCCGTTGGCATTTTCATCTCCGGATAATCGTCTGCATGATCAAATTGTTTGTCGGCCTG
This sequence comes from Burkholderiaceae bacterium, assembly GCA_023954095.1. Taxonomy (GTDB): domain Bacteria; phylum Pseudomonadota; class Gammaproteobacteria; order Burkholderiales; family Burkholderiaceae_C; genus Simplicispira. The sequence goes on from JAMLIQ010000011.1 coordinate 54,644, forward strand.
GGCAACCCTGGGCCCGAGTACGAAGCAACCCGCCACAACGCCGGATTCTGGTGGATTGACGCGCTGGCGCGCGAACTCAAGGTGCATCTGCAGCCCGAACGCAGCTACTGGGGACTGGCCGCACGCGCCACCGTTGAGGGGCAGACCGTATGGCTGCTCGAACCCCAGACGTTCATGAATCTCTCGGGCAAGTCCGTCGCCTCACTCGCACGGTTCTTCAAAATTGCCCCCGAAGAGATTCTGGTCGTGCACGACGAACTCGACATCGCGCCCGGCCAGGCCAAACTCAAGCGTGGCGGCAGCCATGCAGGGCACAACGGCCTGCGCGACATCCACGCCCAGCTGGGCTCACCCGATTACTGGCGCCTGCGCATTGGCATTGGCCACCCCGGCGACAAGGCCGAGGTGGCGAACTGGGTACTGAAAAGACCCGCGCCAGACCAGCGCAGGCTGATTGAAGACAGCATCGCGCACAGCCTCAAGGCCTGGCCTGCGCTGCTGGCGGGTAACATGGACAAGGCAACGCTGCTGGTGCACACCACCAAGCCCCCACGCCCCAAGCCGCCACGGCCTGAGCACACCACCTGATTGCTATTTATTTAATAGCTATTAGCGCTTACAAATAGGGCGCTAGAGCCTGATTTCACCAAAAATCAGATCCGAACGGCCGCTTGCAGGCGCTCAAACTTCTGCCACAGGGTCTCACGGCTTTCGACATGCCGGGGATCCACCGGAATGCACGACACAGGGCAGACCTGCATACACTGGGGTTCGTCGAAATGGCCCACGCACTCGGTGCACTTGGAGGGGTCGATTTCGTAGATTTTTTCGCCCAGATAGATGGCCTGGTTCGGGCATTCCGGTTCGCAGACATCACAGTTGATGCATTCGTCGGTAATCATCAAGGCCATTGCACACTCCGCAGAATCGGGCCGCGCACCGTGCACGCCAGCAATGCACCGGCCGCGACCCCAAGGCGCCATTATCCCGCGGCTGCCGGAGCCACCAGCGCCAGTAGGGTGGTTTGCCGCTATGCTGCAGCGGCCCCACTCCGCAGAAAGCCACCGATGCAAACCCCCGCCGCTGCCCTGCACGACCTGCCCGCCCACACCCTGCTCCAGGCCTACCGCCAGCGCACACTCTCGCCCGTGGAAGTGGTGCAGGCCGTACTCGACCGCATCGACCGCTGGGAGCCCCACCTGCACGCCACCTGGCTGCTGCGCCCCGAGGCCGCACTGGCGCAGGCGCGCGCCTCCGAAGCCCGCTGGCTGCGCGGTGCGCCGCAGGGCCTGCTCGATGGCGTACCCTGTACGCTCAAGGACAACATTGCCACCTGTGGCGACCCCACGCCCTTGGGCACGGCTGCTGTCGACCTGGTGCCCGCCCCGGCCGATGCTCCTCCTGCCGCCCGCCTGCGCGAAGCCGGGGCGGTGCTGGTGGCCAAGACCACCATGCCGGACTTCGGCATGCTGTCGTCAGGCCTGTCGAGTTTTCATGCGCTGGCACGCAATCCGTGGAATCTGGACAAAGGCCCTGGCGGGTCCAGCGCCGGGGCCGGGGCCGCAGCGGCCGCCGGCTACGGCCCATTGCATGTGGGCACCGACATTGGCGGATCGCTGCGCCTGCCCGCCAGCTGGTGCGGCATCTTCACGCTCAAGCCCAGCCTGGGGCGTATCCCCATCGACCCGCCCTACACCGGGCGGGCGGCCGGACCCATGACCCGCAATGTGCACGATGCGGCGCTGATGATGCAGGTGCTCAGCCAGCCCGATGTGCGCGACAGCATGGCGCTGCCTCCCCAGGCGCTGGATTGGCAGGATGTCGAACGCGGCCCAGAGCATGTGCGCGGCCTGCGCATCGGCCTGTTGCTCGATGCCGGATGCGGCCTGGCCGTGGAGCCCGACGTGCGCGCAGCCATTGAGCATGCGGCGGCCCTGTTGGAAAGCGCGGGCGCCCAGGTGACGCCGATGCAGCCTTTCATGACGCAAGCCATGCTCGACGGCATGGACCATTTCTGGCGCATGCGCTCGCACCTGGACATGGCCAGCCTGCCCGCCGAGCGCAGGGCGCTGGTGCTTCCGTTCATCCGCGCCTGGGCTGACAGCGTGGCCGATATGCCGGGTGCCGCCGTGTTCCAGGCCAGCCAGCAGTTTCACGCCACGCGCGTGGCCACGGTACGGGCCTGCGCGGCGTTCGACTACGTGATTTCCCCCGTGGCACCCCTGCCCGCTTTTGCGGCAGAACTGCCCTCGCCCACCAACGACCCGCTGCGCCCGCTGGAGCACATCGGCTTTACGGTGCCGTACAACATGTCCGAGCAACCCGCCGCGTCGGTGAACTGCGGTTACACCGCCAGCGGCCTGCCCATCGGCCTGCAAATCGCCGGACAGCGTTTTGACGACCTGGGCGTGCTGCGCCTGGCCCGCGCTTTCGAGCACCTGCGCGGCGCCCAGCGGCCCTGGCCCGAGCCCCCGACCGTGTCACCGTGAAGGCTCACTCCCCCTGGGGGACAGGCTTGAGCATCGGCAGATCGAGGGCCTTGCCGTTGAGCTGCAGCTTGCCGCCTTCCAGGCGCACCGCGCTGGTCAGGTGCTCTGCTTCCTGCTGCACAAAACCCTGCGCCTGCGCCATGCCCACCATGGCATCGATCTGCTCGGCCGGCATGTCCTGCTGTCCCATGGCCTGCACGATACGGGGCAACCAGGCCTTGGGCAGGCGCAGGCCCGCGTGCAGCACGCTGCTCTTGAGCAGCGCCGGGCCCCAGCCGCGCGCCTGCACCTCGTCGGCCGCGGGGGCGGTCTGGATTTCCGCACCGTATTCCAGCATCGCCTGCTGGCCTTCCAGCGTGGCCGAGAGCTTCACGGCATAGGCAGGCAGCGCAGCGGCAAACAAGGGCGCAGCCTCCTTCCACAGAGCATCGCCTGGGGGGTCTGCCAGCAGCGCAGCCTGCGCGGGGTCGGCGCGGTAGGCCGCCACCAGGGCTTTCTGGAAGAGCTTGACGGCCTCGACATCGATACGGCTGACGGTTTCTTCCAGGCCCACAGCCTCCAGAACCAGCGGGCCGACGGAGCCCTGGGTCTGCGCCTTCGTGGTCCAGCCCAGCGTATTGCCCGTGCGTTCAATGGCGGCGGAATAACGCAGGTCCTGCAAGGCCATCAGCGTTTGCGGGGCGGCGTCGCCCTGCGCGCGGGTCAGCACAATCTTGTCGAACCGGCCTTTGCCGGAGCCCGGCGCCAGCATCCACAGGCCATCTTCGATCTGCATGTCGAAATCACCGCCCATGCCCTGCAAGGCCATGGTGAAACGCTCTGCCGGGCCATCATCGTCCTCATCGCCTTCGTCTGCGCTGGCGGTTTGCACCCCGCTCAGGCTCATCTCGGGCCATTGGAAACTTCCGCTCACCTTGCGGCGGGCCGCATCCACGCTCATCTGATAGGTCAACGCCTGCCAAACCACCCGCTGGTCGCCCGCGCCCACCTCACCGGCGGGCAGGGCAAAGTGCAGGTCATGTCCGCCCAGCAGGCGGTGCACCGTGGTCAGCGTGGGCGGACTCACCTTGGCCAGCACCTGGCGGGCGTTTTCATCCAATCCTTCGGCAGCAAAGCGCGACTCGACCACGGCCGCCGCCAGGCGCGCGCCCGCCAGCGGGCCGTGGCGCAGGGTGCTGTCCACCGCAATGCGGATCGGGGAGGCTGGAGGTGCATCGTTGGCGTCGGCCGACGTTGGCGCGCTCCACTGCAGCACCAGCCGGGCATGCGAAGTCCAGAAACCGCGCTCATACTGGTGTGACACCACCGCCTGGGGGCCGAGGAACCCCTTGGCTTCTTCCAGCGCCTCCTCGTAATGCCTGCGGGCGGATTCACCCAGGTACCAGGTCGCTCCCCCATAGGCGGCCAGGACGACAACCACGGCTGCGCCCACAATATTTTTCTTGCTCATAGGTGTTTTGGATTCCATGTGACATCCACCGCTGCGGTGGAAGCGGGCGAGGATACCAGCGCCATTGGCTGCGCAGCTTCCACGGCACAAGCCAATTGCAAGCAGATGTGAGTTCCCCCGAACGCCCCACAAGGCAGACCGGTGCAGCCCCACAGCGGTGCGCAGGGCTCCTCAAAAATAATGATGAAAATGGCATCTGACGCTTACCCAGTAAGCGCCAGCAGCTATTGTTTTTGACAATTCATCAACGGTCAACGGTCGCCAGCCGCACAGCCAAGCCCAGAAACACCAGTCCCGCCACACGGTTAAGCACCGTCTGTGCCCGCGCCGAGCGCTGCAGCAGCGTGCCAAACACCCCCGAAAAACAGGCAATAGCCCCAAACACCAGCAGCGTGGCCACCATGAAGACCACGCCCAGCACCATCAGCTGCAGCGCAACACCTCCACGCGCAGGGTCGGCAAATTGCGGCAGAAAGGCCAGGAAAAACACCAGCACCTTGGGGTTGGTCAGATTCATCACCATGCCCCGGCCCACCATGCGCCCCAAGCTAGGGCCCTGGGTCACCGGTGCGCCTGTGGGCACCTCGGAGGCCACGGCCGCCGGAGCACGCAGCGCCTGCCAGGCCAGGTAGGCCAGATAGGCCGCACCACAGAACTTGAGCACGGTGAATGCCACCGCCGAGGCGGCAAACACCGCCGCCAGGCCCAGCGCCACGGCCGCCGTGTGCACCACCAGACCGGCGCACAGGCCGACCACCACCGCCATGCCTGCGCGCCAGCCGCGCTGGGCCGATTGCAGCAGCACAAAAATATTGTCGGGCCCCGGAGTCAGGGCCAGAACCACGGCAACACCAAAGAAAGCGATCAGGGTTTGAAGGGTAGGCATGGAGTTTCCGACGGAAAAAACACGAAGTGGCTGGCGAATCTGCGCGGCCAAAGAAGTGCATTGTGCATGCGCTGCTATCGCATGGGAATGACGAACACGCGGCGCCGGGGCTGGCACATCGGGCCTTCGTACGGCCCGCCATCGCGCTCCCAACCGGGGCCCGGCGACACCTGGGCGCAGACGCGCTGGCCGTCGATCTTGCTGCGCCAGTAATACCAGGGCGCGGGCGCAGACAGCGCCACCCCGCAGCACAGCGCCGCACTGGCCCACGCCATCGGCAAGCGCCACCCCCTCCTCATGGCAGAGACCACCCCGGCAGCGCACGCAAAAAGGAGTCCACCGCTGCGGTATAGGGCCCTGGGAGCCCCAGCGTTTCATTGACATCCCCATGCGAGAGCGGCTGCGGCAGCACGGTCACGCGCGCACCCAGCGCCTCGCCCCGCGCCGCAAACGCCCGGGCCTGCGGGCAGGGGCTGCGGCGCAGGCTGGAACACACCACCAGCATCGGGGCTGCGCCTGGCTGCCACTGGTGCTGCGGCGACACGCTGCGCCAGTAGGCCGGGTCACGGCCAAACGCCTTGTCGAACAAGGGCGCGTGGCGCTCCTCCATGGTCTGCTCGACATCCATGGCACCACTGTCAAGTGCCACGGTGCCCAGCACCGGCTGCGCCCCTGTCGCGCGCAGGCGCTCGGGCGACACCGCCAGCAACGACACCAGATGTGCACCGGCGGAATGCCCCATGAGCACAAAGCGCCGCGCATCCCCACCCCAGCGGTGTGCCTGTTGCTGCGCATGGGACAGCGCCAAGGCGACGTCGCGGGCCTGTGCGTCGGGCCGGGCCTCGGGCAGCATGCGGTAGTTGACCGACACCAGCACCACGCCCTGGGCCGCCCAGTGCGCCAGCTTGTTCTGTACCAGCCGGTCATGGGCCTTGTCGCCGCGCCGCCAGCCGCCGCCATGCACCAAAAACAGCACAGGCGCCCCCTGTACCCGATCGGGCACGTAGATGTCCATGCGCTGCTGCGCATCGGAGCCGTAGGCTACGTCGCGCAACAGGCGCAAACCCGGCGGCAGGGCCTGCTGCGGCCATGCACCGGCGCTGCGGCCTTCTCCATCTTCCATATCACTGGCGTCCGCCGATCGTCCCAGACGGTCACGCAGCGGACCGGCTGCGGCATTCGCCACTGCCGCAAGGCAAAAAACCAGCACAACGGCCTGCAGGGCCGTGCGCAACGTCAAAGACAGGGAACGGTAGGGCATGGAGTGGCGCTTTCGTGACTGCGTCCGCATTGTCCATCGCCTGTATGAAGCCCCTGCAGCGGGCAAGTTTCAAGCGGTAACAATCCAGCCTTCAAGCGGATCCATGTCCCGCGGCAGGCCATACATCGCATCACCTTGCGCGTGGCGTGCATCGGCCCAGGCGGCCTGCAGCAGGCACAGCACGGCGTCCAGCCGGTCGCCCCGGGCGTCGTCCACCAGTGCATCACGCTGCGCGTGGCTGAGCTTGAGCTGCAACTGCAGGCGCGTTTGCCCGTTTTCCAGCGCGGTGACCAAGTCCTTGCGGGCGATCAGGCGCTCGGGCGTCTGCTTTGCACAGTCGTCGCTCTTGTAGCTGCGCCGCTGCAGCACTTCGCGCGCCAGCAGGCCGGGGTAGGCCTCCAGCGCCACACGCCGGGCATCCCCCGTGTGCAGCCCGGGCAGGTACACACCCGCAGCCAGCAACAGGGGTACCCCGGCGTGCAGCATGTAAGCCACCGGCGGATTGATCCACTTCATGCTCGGGCTGGATCCGGCAGGCCGGTCGGTGGCGCGGTGGGCCCACTTGGCCCCGGCCGGGCGTGCGGCGCAGAACGCAGCAAAGGTATCGCGAATCTCGGCACGCGAAAGCTGGCCATAGTGCCGCATGCAGGCGCCCCACTCCTGCGGCCAGCCAAGCTGCTGCACCAGTGCACGCGGCAGGCCCAAAGGCAGGTCAAAGCCCCCCACCCAATGCCCCGGGGCCGCCAGCCAGCGGCCCCAGGCATCGAGTGTCTCGAACGTCTCCAGCGAACGCAGGTGTACCCGCGCGCCCGCACGCTCGCCCCGCGCCATCACGATGGGCTTGCGGCGGCTGGGACTACTGGAGAAATCAACACCCAGCAGCAGTGGCGGAGGATCCTGCATGCTCACCCCAAGGCCAAGGCCGTCACGCCCAGGGCAATGCACACTGCCCCGCACAAGCGCGCCACGCGGTCCCCCTCGCCGAGCAGGTGGCCGCCGATCAGGGAGGCAAACAACATGGAGACCTCGCGCGCGGGCGCCACGTGCGACAGCGGCGCCTCGCGCATGGCGAACAGCACCAGCACATAGGCAATGGGGCTGACCACGGCCACCAGCAGCGCGAAGCGCCACTGTGCACTCCAGAGCACGGCTGCGGTGCGCAGATCACGCACCACCACGGGAGCGAGCAGCGCCACGCGCACGAAGTTGCCCATGTAGTCGATGAGGACGGGCGACATCAGCAGCACCTTGACGGCATAGCCATCGACCACGGTGTAGCTGGCAATGAAGGCCCCGGTGAGCAGCCCGTAGACCATGCCTTTGTGCACGCGTGCGCGGGCAGCCGGGTCGTGCGCTGCGCGCAGCAGGCCGGGCCCGCCCGCAATAAGGAACACTCCGCCGACCACGCCCACGATGCCCAGCGCACCAAGCGCCGATATCCGCTCACCGAGCAGCGTGATGGCCACCAGTGACGACAGCAGCGGCCCGGTGCCCCGGGCCAGCGGATACACCACCGTGAGATCGGCCTTGCGGTAGCCGCGCAACAAGGTCACGTAATACACCACGTGCAGTACGCCGCTGGCCACGACGAAGCTCCATTCGACCGCACCCCAGTGCGGCACCACATCCCGTGCCAGCCACCAGCCCAGCGGCGCCCAGAACAGCATCATCAGTACCGAGGTAAAAAAGGCAAAGCGCGCATCGCCTCCCGCCTTCTTGGCCACGATGTTCCAGACGGCATGGATGAGTCCGGCCAGGATGATGAGGGCGAACGCGGTAAGGGTCACAGGAGGAAAAGAAAGGCCTCAATGCAAAAAGCCGCAGCGCCCGTTGGACCTGCGGCCGTGTGCGGCACGAAGCGTCAGTGATCAGGCATGCTGTGCTGCGCCCTGCCCGTACCGCGCAGCGGTGCGAGAGCGGGGGAAGGCGCGCAGCGCCTCAGGGGGGTGTGCACTCTAGGCCCTGCCGATGATGGAGGCGGTGGCCATGAGCTCTTCGAGCAGCGCAAACGACACCTTGCCCGACACCGCATACGGGTCGAGCTCGGGTTTCTCGGAATATTTGAGCAGGATGGAGTGGTTGATCTTGGAGAGGTTCACCTGCCCCATGGTCCAGCCGCCAAAGCGCCGTTCGGCAATTTCTTCGTAATGCAGCAGCTCCACGTTCTTGTGGCGCGGGTCACGCTGGATATGGCCGTAGAGGTCATTGACGGCCGAGCGTCCGCCCTCGATCGCCTGCAGGAAAACCCCGCCGCCGTAGCACAGGATACCGGTGATGCCGCAGCCCGGATTGTGCTGGCGCGACTGGGTCAGGATGGCTTCAATGGCGTCAGCGGAGGTGTCCACCGCGCGGCTGGCGTAGAGCAGGCGTACCAACATGGTTCTTCACTTTCCGGGAATGAGGGAGAGGAACTCGCGGCGCAGGGCGCTGTCCTTGAGGAACACGCCACGCATCACCGAGTTGATCATTTTGCTGTCCATCTCGCGCACACCGCGCCAGGACATGCAGAAGTGGCTGGCTTCCATGACGATGGCCAGGCCGTCGGGCTGGGTCTTTTCCATGATGAGGTCCGCCAGCTGCACCACGGCTTCCTCCTGGATCTGTGGACGGCCCATGATCCAGTCCACCAGGCGCGCGTACTTGGACAGGCCGATCACGTTGGTATGTTCGTTGGGCATGACACCGATCCAGATCTTGCCGATCACGGGGCAGAAATGGTGGCTGCAGGCGCTGCGCACGGTGAGCGGGCCGACAATCATCAGCTCGTTCAGGTGCTCGGCATTCGGAAACTCGGTGATCGGCGGCTGGGACACGTAGCGGCCCTTGAACACCTCATTGAGGTACATCTTGGCCACGCGGCGCGCGGTGTTCTGGGTGTTGTGGTCGTTCCCGGTGTTGATGACCAGGCTGTCGAGCACGCCCTGCATCTTGACCTCGACCTCGTCCAGCAAGGCCTCCAGCTCTTCCGGCTGGATGAACTCGGCAATGTTGTCGTTGGCATTGAAACGCTTGCGCGCTGCGACGAGCCGCTCACGGATCTTGACGGAAACAGGAACCCCTTCATCCCGGGGATCGGGCGCCATGTCGGCTGCAGTTGGTCTGGACATGATCGCATCGTACCAGCGATCCAACGCCACCGATTTTCAGGGTTTTTAGGCCTCTGGCGCTTATCCATCAAGCGCAAGCAGCTATCAATTAAATAGCATTCTGTCACCGGAACATCAGTAGCGGCTGCCCGAGAGCCACAGCGCCAGCCGCATGAGCACAAAGGCCATGCGGTCCAGCACCCGCTCGCGCCAGGTGCGGTCGGCATAGCGCGCGGGGTCCAGCCCCCGGCCCTCGTGCTGCATGGCATGCTCCAGGCGCGCCCGCAGCTCGGTGGCAAAGGCGGCATCCTCAACAACCACGTTGGCCTCACGTGCAAGCAGCAGGCTCAGCGGATCGAGGTTGGAGGAGCCCACCGTGGCCCAGGGCCTGGCGCCCAGGGCATCGATCACCGCCACCTTGGCGTGCAGAAAACTGGGCTCATACTCATGGATCTCGATCCCGGCCCTGAGCAGCGCGCCGTACACCGGGCGCGCCGCGTGGTACTGCATGAAGTATTCGTACCGCCCCTGCAGCAGCAGGCGTACCCGCACGCCCCGGCGGGCCGCCATGACCAGCGCACGGCGCAGCTTGCCGCCGGGCAGAAAGTAGGCGTTGGCGATGATGATTTCCTCACGCGCCGTGCCGATCGCACGGCGGTAGGCTTTCTCGATGCGGGTGCGGTTGCGCACGTTGTCGCGCAGCAGCAGTGCCGCACGGATGCCGCTGCGGTGGTTGGACGCTACCGCTGCGTGCTGTGCCGCACCGGCGGCGCGCAGGGACTGCAAAGCCTTGGGCAGATGGCGCTGGCGCACATCGCGCACGGCCTGCATGCGCCACCACAGCTGCTCCATGGCGTCGCTGGCGGACACCACCAGACTGCCGGTGACCACCACGGCAAAGTCAAGCCGCGGCGCAGTCAGAACGCCATGGTTGGGATCGTGAAAATCGTCGAGCACGTTGATACCGCCACAGAACAGCAGATGCCCATCGACGACGCACATCTTGCGGTGCAGGCGGCGCCAGCGCTGGGGCAGCAGCAGGCCCAAGGGGCCCAGCGGTGAATACACCCGCACCCGCACACCTGCGGCATGGAGGCGGTCGGCCCAGGTCTGCGGCAGGCGGCCCGTGCCCACGCCATCGACCACCAGGTGCACGCGCACGCCCCGCTGGGCGGCGCGCATCAGGGCCTCGGCCACCTTCGCGCCAGAGTCCGTGAAATCAAAGATATAGGTCTCGAACTGGATGTCCGCCAACGCCACATCCATGGCCTCGATGAGGGCCGGAAAGAACTCCTGCGTGCCCTGGAGCAGCCGTATCTGGTGGTCCTGGGCAAAGTCGGGGGCCTGGGCCATCAGAGCCTGAATTCCGCAATCAGGGGCAAATGGTCGGACATGCGCCACCAGATGCGACCGCGCGGTACATGCAGGCCCAGCGGGGTCAGGCCGCGCACATAGACATGGTCGAGCTGCGCCAGCGGCAGCCGGGCCGGGTAGGTGAAGGCGCGGGCATCGTCAAACTCATACAGGCCAAAACCCGCCAGCATGCGCTTGATCTGCAGGCCCCAATCGTTAAAGTCTCCGGCAACGACCAGCGGCGCGCCCGGGGGAACCTCGCGCTCGATGAAGCGCTGCAACTGCACAACCTGGCGCACGCGGCTGCCCGGGATCAACCCCAGGTGCACCACAATCACATGCACCGGTCGGCCGTGCGCGCCCACCTCCACATGCAGCAGGCCGCGCTGCTCGAAGCGGTGGTCAGACATATCTTCATGCTGGTGGCCGATGACCGGCCAGCGGGTGAGCAGCGCATTGCCGTGCTCCCCATGCTTGGTGAAGGCATTGGTGCGGTACACCGCCTCGTAGCCCTCGGGCGCCAGAAACTCAGCCTGCGGCACGTCGGGCCAGCGCTGGAAATAGGCCGCCTCGCGCCGATGCAGGCCGCGCACCTCCTGCAGGCAGACGATGTCGGCGTCGAGCTGCTCCACCGCCAGCCCCAGGTTGTGGATCTCCAGCCGACGGGCCGGGCCAATCCCCTGCACGCCCTTGTGGATGTTGTACGTGGCTACCCGCAAGATATCGTCGTTGTCCATCGGCACATTCTCCACCACCTGCCTGCCCGGCGCCACGGTGCTGCGGGTCTTCCCAGGTCGCACGGCAAGCAGGCCGACATACACTCGGGGCATCCTCCTACACCCTGCGGACAGCCGGTTGCCCGCACAACTTCACCGCCCATGGCCACCGCCCCGAAACCCGTTCGTCCGGACATCCTGGCGCTGGTGGTGGACAGCAACGCCACCTCGCGCACCCTGCTGGTGAGCCAGTTGCGCGACTACGGCGCCACCAAGGTCATTCAGTGCAGCCGGGTGCAGGATGCGCGCAGTCGGCTGGAACACACGGTCTTCGACTATGTGTTGTGCGACCAGTATTTCCCGGATGCGCAATGCTCAGGCCAGACGCTGCTCGACGATCTGCGCCGGGCCCAATTGCTGCCGTTCTCCACTGTCTTCTTCATGGTGACCAGCGAGGCCACCTACGCCGCAGTGGCCGAGGCCGCCGAATCAGCACTGGACGGCTACCTGCTCAAGCCCTTCACTCCGCTGACACTGCACGAACGCCTGACCTCGGCCCGCCAGCGCAAGGTGCACTTGCGGCCGATCTTCGACGCCATCGAGCAGGAGGATTTCGAGACCGCAGCCCGCCTGTGCGTGGACCAGTTTCTGGCACGCAAACCCTACTGGCTGTATGCCGCCCGCATCGGCACCGAACTGCTGCTGCGTCTGGGCCAGCATGACGAGGCGCGCAAGCTGTTCGAGGCCGTCATCAAGACACGCGCTCTCCCCTGGGCCAAGCTGGGAGTGGCGCGCGCACAGATCGAATCGGGCCAGGCCGCCCGCGCCGTCACCACCTTGCAGGGTCTGGTGGGCGAAGACCCGAGCTTTGCCGACGCCTATGACGTGCTGGGCAGGGCACAGGTTGAACAAGGGCATTTTGCGCAGGCCGTCGAGACCTACCGCACCGCCAGCGAGCTGACGCCCGACTCCATCGTGCGACTGCAGAAGCTGGGGATGATGTCGTACTACATGGGCAACCAGACTACCGCGGCCCAGGTGCTGGCGCGCGCAGCCATTCTGGGCATTGATTCCAAGCTGTTCGACTACCAGTCCTTGGTGATTCTGGCCTTGTCCTATCAGGCCGAAAACGACAGCAAGGGCATCGATCGCTGCATCGCCGACTTTGGCCGCATCCTGGAACGCAAGCCGGACAGCCTTCGCATCCAGCGCTTTGCCCGCGTGGTGCAAACACTGCACAGCATCCAGCGCGGGCAAGTCGCCCAGGCCGTGAACGATGTACAGGCCATGGCCCGGGAGATCAAGGAGAGCTCCTTCGATTTTGAAGCCGCCTGCAATCTGGCCAGCCTGCTGGCCGTGCTGGCCAGCACCTCCATCGACCTGGAGGAAGGCCCCAGCTGGATCGAGGCCATCGGCATGCGCTATGCCAATACCCGGGGCCTGTGCGAACTGATGGCCAATGCGTGCATGCGGCACCCGTCCTACGCCGACCTGGTGCGCATCTGCCTGCAGCGCATCAACAAAATGGCGGAGGAAGCCATGGCCCACAGCCTGGCAGGCAACCCCGCTGCAGCCATCGATGCACTGATGCTCCACGGCGGCCAGTTTCTAAACACCAAACTGATCGACCTGTCGCAGCAACTGCTGCTGCGCTCCACCGATCAGCTGCCCCAGGCGGCCGCTCTGCAGGCATCGGTGAACCAGTTGCGCAGCCAGTGCGGAACGACCCCGGCACGCGCGATTCTGGGGCAGGAGAGCGAACGCCAGCCCGGCGCCGTGGCGCTGCGCACCCGCACTGTCCCACGGGCAGCCACCACCGCCAGCCAGGATTCTGCTTAGCACCTGCCCGCAAAACGCGGCAGCAGAAGACAGGCTTCGGCATTGGACGGCGAATAGCAGGCCAGGGCCGCCTGCCGCCAGGGCAGCCATTGCCAGGCCCTGTGCTCGCGTGGATTCAGTTGCACGGCAGTACCCTCCGGCACTTCCAGACTGAAGATGCGCTCGGTGTTCTCGCGCACACCGGGCGCATAGCGGTGCAGCCATTGGGGATAGATGCTGTAGACGTTTTCCAGCCACCAGTCTCGCAATATGCAGCCCGGTGCATCGGCCTCGATGCCTGTTTCCTCCTGCACCTCGCGCACTGCCGTCGCCCGAAAATCCTCTTGCAGCGTGTCTTTGCTGCCCGTGACCGACTGCCAGAACGCTTCGCCATCGGGGGCATCGTCCACCCGGCGGATGAGCAGAACTTCCAATGCGGGAGTGTGAATCACGACCAGCACCGATTCCGGAATCTTGAAGGTCTGCTGCACCGGGGCCGCCCTGGGCTCAGCCTTTGGTGGCAGGCGCAGCAGGGACCGGCGGCGGCAGCGGCCTGGCCTGCAGCGCACGCACCTGAACCACCAACTGGTTGTGTGCATCCAGAAAGGCCGCAGCGATCACCTTGCCCTCGTTGGTGTTGCTCCAGCCGGCCCCGGCGGCGCCGCCCAGCCGGCCCAACACCAGGCCACCCAGCCCCAGGTCCGTGGTGCGCGCCGAGCCCGTCGCTGCCGCCACCTGCTCGGTGGTTTCGTTGTCCGACAGCAGCAGCGCGGTCTGTGCCTCCTTGAACTTGACCTGCTCGACCAGCCCGGCCAGCCCCGCAATGTCGCGCAGCACCGGAATCAGGGCCACGACCCCCGCCAGGCCCCGCCCGGCATCCTGCTCACTGAACGTGAGGCTGGGCGTCAGCGTGTACTGGGCCTCGTAGCCCTTGCCCTTGGCCACGGTGGAGTTCTGGCGCAGCACGCCAGCCTCTTTCAGTTCCTGCTCCTGAACGGTCCCGCGCAGGCCCGCGTGGCGGTCCACCACACGAAAACACCCGCTCTGCTGCGCCAGCAGTTTGATCAAAGGGACGGGCGAAGCCGGCAACTGGTACCCAGTGCCCATCACATAACCGTTCGGGTTCTCGGCCAGCGCCAGCGTGGCTACGGGCGTGCCGCAGCGCACCAGTTCCCGCGCTGCGTTCTGGGCGCCCTGCGGGCCCGCCGAACCCGTGACCACCGAGCCGCCCTGGCCCAGTTCGGTTTTCTTTTCGCTACAGGCCGCCAACACGGCCACGGCAGCCGATACACAGAGAAGGCGCCAACAAAAAAAGCGATTCACGTTCATCTTCTCCAGAACAACGCACTTCGTTCCATCACAAAAAAGGGCGCCCTGAAGGCGCCCTGGTGATTCTGCCCGAAGGCCTGCAGACGGTCAGAGCGCCTTGGCCGCATCGACATTGCGCAAGCGGATATGCAGTTCGCGCAACTGCTTCTCGTCCACGGGCGACGGCGCCTGGGTCAGCAGGCACTGCGCCCGCTGCGTCTTGGGGAAGGCGATCACGTCGCGGATCGACTCGGCGCCCGTCATCAATGTGACGATGCGGTCCAGGCCGAAGGCCAGGCCACCGTGCGGGGGCGCGCCGTACTGCAGGGCATCGAGCAGGAAGCCGAACTTCTGCTGCGCTTCCTCGGGGGTGATCTTGAGGGCATCAAACACCTTCTGCTGCACGTCGGCGCGGTGGATACGGACGGACCCGCCGCCCATTTCCCAGCCGTTGAGCACCATGTCGTAGCCCTTGGAGATGCATTTCTCGGGCGCGGTGACCATGTAGTCCTCGTGGCCGTCCTTGGGCGCGGTGAAGGGGTGGTGCACGGCCACCCAGCGGTC
>JAMLIQ010000110.1 GCA_023954095.1 Burkholderiaceae bacterium
AAATTTGATTGCCAAAAACTATAATATGATTTAAATCAATAGCCTGAAATGATGAAAACAAAATTTTCACCCGCACCTGTTTTCCAGTCGGCTCACCGGGAGGCGGGCGCATGATCCTGGTCACCGGCGGTGCCGGCTATATCGGATCACACACCTGCGTGGCCCTGGCGGCTGCCGGGCTGCCGTATCTGGTGCTCGACAACTTCAGCAACAGCAACCCGGGCGTTCTGGAGCGTGTTGGGCGCATCACGGGCACAACGCCCCGGCATGTGCAAGGGGATGTGCGCGACGCCGCCCTGCTGGAGAAAGTTTTTGCGCAGTACCCCGTGACGGCCGTGGTGCACTTCGCGGCGCTCAAGGCCGTGGGCGAGTCGGTGCGCGAGCCCTTGCGCTACTACGACAACAATGTGGCGGGCACGCTGACGCTGCTGGGCGCCATGCAGGCCGCACAGGTGCGCAGCCTGGTGTTCTCGTCCTCGGCCACGGTGTACGGCGAACCGGCCAGCCTGCCGATCCGTGAGGACTTTCCGCTCTCGGCCACCAACCCCTATGGCTGGAGCAAGCTCATGGTGGAGCAGATGCTGGCCGACGTGGATGCCGCCGAGCCCGGCCAGTGGCGCATTGCGCGGCTGCGCTACTTCAACCCCGTGGGCGCGCACGAGAGCGGCCTGATCGGCGAAGACCCGCGCGATGTGCCCAACAACCTGCTGCCCTATGTGGCGCAGGTGGCGGCCGGGCAGCGCGAGCGCCTGAGCGTGTACGGCAACGACTACCCCACACCGGATGGCACGGGCGTGCGCGACTACATCCACGTGTGCGACCTGGCCGACGGCCATGTGGCGGCGCTGCGCTATCTGCAGCAGCACCCGGTCTTGCTCACGGTGAACCTGGGCACGGGCCGGCCCGTGTCGGTGCTGGAGATGGTGCGCGGCTTCGAGCAGGCCAGCGGCCGCCCCGTGCCCTACCAGGTGGTGGCGCGGCGCCCCGGTGACGTTGCCGCGTGCTGGGCCGACCCGGCATTGGCCGAGCGCCTGCTGGGCTGGAAGGCGCGCCATGGCATCGCGCGCATGTGCCAGGATGCCTGGCGCTGGCAGGATGGTGTGGCGCGCAGTCTTGCCACACCGTAATGCTCTTTTATTGATAGCTATCAGCGCTTTCTGGTATTTGGTTTCAAGATAAAAAATATCTTGAATTCAATGAATACAGGCGCTAACAGCTCATTATTTTGTAGCGGCCCGGCGTGCACCACGACTGCCATGGTATCTTGCGGGCCTTGTCTTCAACAGCCCGATTTTCAGCGCCATGCTAGCCAAACGCATCATTCCCTGCCTTGACGTGACCGGTGGCCGCGTCGTCAAGGGCGTCAACTTTGTCGAACTGCGCGATGCAGGCGACCCCGTGGAGATTGCGGCGCGCTACAACGCCCAGGGGGCGGACGAACTGACTTTCCTTGACATCACGGCCACCAGCGACGGACGCGACCTGATCCTGCACATCATCGAGGCCGTGGCCAGCCAGGTCTTCATCCCGCTGACCGTGGGGGGCGGTGTGCGCACCGTGGACGATGTGCGCCGCCTGCTCAATGCCGGGGCCGACAAGACCAGCTTCAACTCGGCCGCCATCGCCAACCCCGAGGTCATCAGTGCCGCCTCCAGCAAATACGGCGCGCAGTGCATTGTGGTGGCCATCGACGCCAAGCGCCGCAACGCCGAGGAGCAGACGCGCCTGGGCCTGGATGGCCAGCCCGTGGGCGTGGGCTGGGACGTATTCAGCCACGGCGGGCGCAAGAACACGGGCCTGGACGCCGTGCAGTGGGCCGCCGAGATGGCACGGCGCGGCGCGGGCGAGATTCTGCTCACCAGCATGGACCGCGACGGCACCAAGGCGGGGTTTGACCTGGCCCTCACGCGCGCCGTGAGCGATGCGGTGGATGTGCCCGTGATCGCCTCGGGCGGCGTGGGCGATCTGGACCACCTGGCCGACGGCATCCAGATCGGCGGCGCGGATGCGGTGCTGGCGGCGAGCATCTTCCACTACGGCGAATACACGGTGGAGCAGGCCAAGCGGCATATGCGGGAGCGGGGGATTCCGGTGCGGCTGTGAGGCTTTCAGCCTAATGGCGTTGCGTTGCCAGCAATCTTTTTGATAGTTGGCGGCGCTGCTTTGCTAAGGGTAGAGGCCGGGATGTCGCCCCGGCGGGCGACTCACTTTCTTTTGCTTCGCCAAAAGAAAGTAAGCAAAGAAAAGGCGACCCTGCTGTCCGTGACCCCCACGCGCAGCGTGGGGGCAACCTGCGATGCTCGCGCAGGGGGTGTGCCGTGGAACTCACTGCGCGCCTGCGGCGCTCCGTTCGGACAACCACGGCAAGCCAGTCTACGCAAGCATGCGTGTCCTTCGGCACGCATGCCACCCCCTGCGCTGCGCTTCTCGGCACGGACAGAAGGGAACCCATCGAACATCCACACGGGCCATCGCTGCGCTCGGCCCCGAGGGGCGCAGGCGCTTTGCGCCGCGCAGCGTCAGGCCGAGCGCAGCGATGGCCCGCGTGGTTTTTAAACCCCTTGTGGCTGCGCCTGTGGCGGGGTGCTTGCGGGGTGGCATGCGCGTCGGAGCGCGCATGCTTGCGTAGACTGACTCGCCGTGGTTGTTCGAACGTAGCTGCGCAGCAGCGTAGTGAGTTCCACGGCGCACCCCGCAAGCGCACCGACGCAGGTTTGCCCCTCCGCGACGCGAAGGGGTCGCAGACTTGGGGTCGCCTTCTTTTGCCTTCTTTTCTTGGCGAGACAAGAAAAGAAGGTGCCCCGCCGGGGGCACATCCCGGCCTACGGCTTCAGCGAAGACTCAGTGGTCACTATCAAAAATATAGCTGTTTGCGCTTGTTGCATAAACCTTAGAGGCAAAAACAACTAAAAAACTCAATCCCGGGTCACCCGCAACACTTCCTCGTGTGTGGTTACCCCCGCCGCCACCAGCCGCTCACCATCGTCGCGCATGAGCGTCATGCCATCCGCCAGCGCCGCAGCGCGGATGTCGGCCTCCGACGCCTGGTTGTGGATTTGTGCACGGATGGCATCCGTGGTCACCAGCAGCTCGAACACCCCCGTGCGGCCCGCATAGCCGGTGTGGCCGCAGGCCTCGCAGTTGCTGCCGTGGCAGTGCGTGCACACCTTGCGCACCAGCCGCTGCGCCAGCACGCCCAGCAGCGACGAACTCAGCAGGAACGGCTCCACGCCCATGTCGGTCAGGCGCGTGACGGCGCTGGCCGCGTCGTTGGTGTGCAGCGTGGCCAGCACCAGATGGCCGGTGAGCGAGGCCTGGATGGCGATCTGCGCGGTCTCGAAGTCGCGGATCTCGCCGATCATGATGATGTCCGGGTCCTGGCGCAGGATGGCGCGCAGGGCCTTGGCGAAGCTCAGGTCGATCTTGCTGTTGACCTGCGTCTGGCCGACGCCGGGCAGCTCGTACTCGATCGGGTCCTCCACCGTCATGATGTTGTTGCGCGTGGCGTCCAGGCGCGAGAGCGCAGCGTACAGCGTGGTCGTCTTGCCCGAGCCCGTGGGGCCGGTGACGAGCACGATGCCGTGCGGTTGCGCGATCAGGCCGGTGAAGCGCCGCAGGGTCTCGCCCTGCATGCCCACGGCCTCCAGGCTGAGCTTGCTCTCGCTCTTGTCCAGCAGGCGCAGCACGGCGCGTTCGCCGTGCGCGCTGGGCAGGGTGGAGACACGCACGTCGATGGCGCGGGTGCCCAGTCGCAGGCTGATGCGGCCGTCCTGCGGCAGGCGCTTTTCCGAAATGTCGAGGTCGGCCATGATCTTCAGGCGGCTGATCAATGCCGCGTGCAGCGCACGGTTGGGCTGCACCACCTCGCGCAGCGTGCCATCGACGCGAAAGCGCACGCTGCTGTGGCGCTCGTAGGGCTCGATGTGGATGTCGCTGGCGCCGTCGCGCGCGGCCTGCGTGAGCAGGGCGTTGAGCATGCGGATGATGGGCGCGTCGTCGGCCGCTTCCAGCAGGTCTTCCACGGCGGGCAGCTCCTGCATCATGCGCGAGAGGTCGGCGCCTTCCTCGACCTCGCTGACCACCGTGGCCGCGCTCGATTCGCCCTGGGCGTAGGCCGCGCTGATGCGCTGCGCCAGCGCGTGCGCATCGAGCGGCTGCAGCTGCCGCACGGCGTGTTTGCGCAGCACCTCGCTGAGCGCGGCCGCGTCGGGTGCGGGGCCATGCCAGAGCACGAGCTGCTGGCCATCGTCCTCCAGCAGCAGCTGGGCGCCGCGGGCGAAGGCGTAGGGCAGGGGGTGGCGCATTGGCGGGGCCTCAGTTGGCGTTGGCAGGGAAGATCTGCGGATCGGGCGCCGCGGGGCGCAGCGGCGGCAGTACGGGTGCGCCGGAGACCGAGCGCATGACCGTGCTGGGGGCGGGCTGCACCGCCTGCTGCAGCGCGCGGATGGATTCATAGCGGTCGAGCATCAGCGCGTCGCTGGCGGCGGCGTCGCGCACCACCACGGGGCGCAGGAACACCATCAGGTTGGTCTTCTTGCGCGAGCGGTTTTCGCTGCGGAACAGGTTGCCCAGCAGCGGGATGTCGCCCATCACAGGCACCTTGTCCTCAGCCTGCGAGTAGCTGTCTTCCAGCAGGCCGCCCAGCACGATGATGCTGCCGTCTTCGACCAGCACGTTGGACTCGATGGCGCGCTTGCTGGTGGTGGGGCCGTTGGTGTCCTTGAGGGTGTTGCCGTCGATCTTGGAGACTTCCTGGTAGATGGCCATCTTGACCGTGCCGTTCTCGTTGATCTGCGGGCGCACCCGCAGCATCAGGCCCACGTCCTTGCGCTCGACCGTGGTGAAGGGGTTGACGGTGCTGCTGCCCGTGCTGTTGGCATACGAGCCGGTGACAAAGGGCACGTTGTTGCCAATGACGATGCGCGCCTCCTCGTTGTCCAGCGTCATCAGGTTGGGGGTGGAGAGCACGTTGGCATCGCCGCTGTTTTGCAGGAAGTTGGCCAGCGCCCCCAGGTAGTACTGGCCGCCCACGCGCGGCGCCAAGGCCAGGTTCAGGCCGCCGCTCAGGGAGGCCACGCCGGTTCCGATGGCGGTGGTGCTGCCCGAGGCCAGGGCGGTGGTCAGGCCCAGGATGTTGGCGCCTGCGGCGCCCGAGTTGGTGCCGATCACGCCCACGGTGCCGTCGCCCTGCTTGCCCAGCACACCCTGCCACTGGATGCCGAACTCGGCCAGCTTGTTGGTGTTGACCTCGACGATCAGGCTTTCGACCAGCACCTGCGCGCGGCGGCCGTCGAGCTTGTCGATGACGTTGCGCAGCTGGCGGTACTGCGGCTCGGGCGCCGTAATGATGAGCGAGTTGGTCGAAGGGTCGGCCTGGATCTGCCCGCCGGTGGAGGGCTGGTTGCTGCTGGCGGTGCTGGGCGAGGCGCCAGCGCCCAATCCGCCGGCGGCGCTGCTGCTGCCCATGGAGGCCAGCCCGCCCGTGGGAGCCGTGCTGGCGGGCGCCGTGCTGCTGCTGGCGCTGGCCTGGGCCGTGCCCGTGCCGGCCGCCATGGCGGCGCGCAGGGTGGCGGCGAGCTTGGTGGCGTCGGCGTTCTTCAGGTAGACCACGTGGATGTTGCCGCTGGCGGCGCTGCTGCCCGGGGCGGGGGGCTGGTCCAGCTTGTGCACCAGGGCACGCACCTGCGCCACGCGGGCCGGGTTGGCCGCCCGCAGGATGAGTGAATTGCTGTGCGGCTCGGCCAGCAGCGTGGTCTTGAACGAGGTATCGCTCTGGCCCGGGGTGCCGGGGGCGCCCGGGGTGCTGCCCGAGTCGATCAGGCGCGCCACCAGCGGGGCCAGGTCGGTGGCAATGGCGTTCTTCAGCGAAATCACTTCCACATCGCTGGCGTTGGAGACATCCATGGCCGCGATGATCTTGCCCAGGCGCTGCAGGTTGTCGGCGTAGTCGGTGATGACCAGTGCATTGGTGCCCGGGTTGGCGTTGATGGTGTTGTTCGGGCTGATCAGCGGGCGCAGCACCGGTACCAGGTTGTTGGCGCTTTCGTAGTTGAGCTTGAAGATCTGCGTCACGATCTGACCGCCCGCAGGGCCTGCGCTGCCCGCCTGGGCCACGGTCACGCTGCCGCCTTGCAGCTTGGCGTCGGCCTCGGGCACCACCTTGTACAGCCCGGCCGCCTCGACCACCGTGAAGCCTTGCAGGCGCAGTGCCACCAGAAACTGCTGGAAGGCCGCAGCCGGGGAGACGGCGTGCTCGGTCACCAGGTTGAGCTGGCCGCGCACGCGCGGGTCCACCACCACATTGCGCCCGGTGATGGTGGCCATGGTGCGGGCCACGGCCTCGATCTCGGCGTTGGCAAAGTTCAGCGTCACGGGTTCGCCCGGGCGCACGCTGGCGGTACTGGTGTCCAGTGCGGTTTGTGCATGAATTGTGCCGCTGGCGCTTACCAGTAAAGCGCTTGCAGCTATTGTTGTAATAGCAAAACGCAGGCGGTGCTTGGTCAGAGAGTTCATACGGTGTCCAGGGTTAACCCAGCGAAATGAGGGAGCGTGCGCCTTGGCGCCGCCCGATGATGTTGAGCAGGTTCGACAGTGCGCCCTCGCGCTCGGGTGCGGCGCTGGCCTCGCCCGTAAAGCGCAGGCGCTGCCCCACCCACTGCCCGCTGCCCGAGAGCTGCAGCGCGCCCTGCAGTGTCTGCAGCCCCAGCGTGGGCGCCGCGCCGCCCTGCAGTGTGAGGCGGTAGCTGCCCATGGGGCGCAGTGTGGACAGGCGGGACGACATGGACAGCGCGTCGAGTTGCGCCTGCCCTTGCAGCACCATCCGCCCGGCGGCCCAGTCCATTTGCAGGCCCCGGGTTTCCAGCGCAAGCTGGCCCTGGGGCTGCAGCGTGTTCCAGGGGGTCCCCAGACCGGCCAGCACGGCGGCAGGCCAATGGCTCTGGCCATCGGCCACGGTGATGTGGGCCCCGTTCCAGCGGGCCCGGGCCTGCAGTTGCAGCGGTGCAGGGGTGCAGCAGGCGGCATCGATCTGTGCGCGCAACCCGCCCCAGGCCGGGCGCAGGCGCCAGCCGATCCGGCCCGGCAGTGCCGCCTGGTCCTGGCTGGCGTGGCCGCCGGTCAGCACCAGCTGGCCCGAGCCCGTCCAGACGGTGCCGCGCACCCCGGTCAGCAGCACGCGCTGGCCGCTGGCCTGGGCCACACCGCTGGCAAGCCACTGCGCAGGGGCAAAAACCACCAGGGTGGGCACGGCGCCGGCCAGGGCGCCGCACAGCGCCCAGGCCCAGGGCGTGCGCGCTGCAGACGCGGTGCCCGAGGCGCGTGCGAGGGGATTGTTGCGGCGGCTGGACATGACGGCAGGCAGGCGGCGTGGCGGCCAAAGTCAGCGTGGCGGCAGGGCCAGCACGATGCTGCCATCCCAGCGCACACCCGGTGCGGCTGCGCTGGCAGGGGTGCCGGAGCGGGATTCGGGGGGCTGGCTGCGCACCAGGCGCATGTCCTGGGGCGCAGCCCGTGCATTGCCACGGACCTGTGCCAGCCAACGGGACAGGGCGTCGGCAGGGGTGCCCTTGAGGGTCAGGGTGGCGCGGTCGCCTTGGAGCGTCAGTCGTGCACTGCTTCCCAGCGTGCCGGTCACCGAGGCCTGCAGTGCGCGCTGGGCCTCGTCGGCATTGGCGCGGGGCTGGGCCTGCAGTTGCAGTGCCTCGGCCTGCAGGGCCTGCATGTGCTGGAGCTGCGCATCCAGGCTGGCATGGCGGGCCGGGGCGCTGCGCAAGGTCTGCAGCGCAGGGGCCAGTGCCAGCCACCACAGCAGCGCCAGGGCTACCAGTGTGCCGGCTACCAGCACCAGGCTTTGCTCGCGGGGGGCCAGGGCCTGCCAGCGGGCTTGCAGTGCGCTGGCGGATGAGGAAGAGGTCATGCGGCGGTTCATGGCGTGGTGTCGGGGCGTACCAGCAGGCTGTCGCCGTCGGTACGCAGGCTGTAGCCGCTGGCGCGTGCGGTGTTGGTGGCGTCGGACAGCTCCTGGGGGGCCAGCGACAGGCCGCGCAGGCGCAGTTCGCCTGCCGCGTATTCGATGGCCGAGGGCTGCTGCGCCGGGGGCAGGGCCAGGGCCGCAGCGGACAGCAGCGGCTCCAGGTCACGGGCCGAGGTGCTGCCGGCCGCCTGGCGCAGCAGGGCCAGTTCGCGCTCCATTTGCACCGGGGCATCCACCACCACTTTGACCTGCGGGAAGGTTTGCGTTAGGGCATTGCGCACACCGGCCTGCTTGGCTGCCAGCGACTGGCGCTCCTGCCAGGCCCAGGCGTTGAGGCCCACCAGGTGCGCCACGGCCAGCAGCGCAGCGCCCCAGCGCGCGGCACGCCACTGCGGCGCCCGCAGCAGGGCGCCCGCCAGGCCGCCGGCCTTGCGCAGCGCGCGGGTGCG
>JAMLIQ010000111.1 GCA_023954095.1 Burkholderiaceae bacterium
GGTTTGACCACGCACACATTGCCCGCTGCCAGCGCGCCGCCCACGCTGCGGCCAAAAATCTGCATCGGGTAGTTCCAGGGAATGACATGGCCTGTCACGCCGTGCGGCTCGCGCCAGGTCAGGACGCTGTAGTCCGGCGGGCCGGGAATGGTTTCGCCGTGCAGCTTGTCGCAGGCACCGGCATAGAACTCGAAATAACGGGCCAGCGCTTGCACGTCGGCACGGGCCTGCCGCGTAGGTTTGCCGCAGTCGCGCTGCTCCAGCGCCGCCAGTTCGTCCGAATGCTGCAGCACGGTGGCCGACAGGCGCATCAGCAGCCGCCCGCGCTCGGCAGGGGCCAGCTTGTGCCACACGGCATCCAGGCACTGGCGTGCAGCGTGCACCGCATGGTCGATGTCCTGCGCATTGCTGCGCTGCAAGGCGTCGAAAGGCTGTCCATCGGACGGGTCGATTACGGCCAGCGTGCGGCCGCTGGTGGATGCGAGGGCAGTGTTGGCGATGAAATTGAGCTGCATGAGCGCATTGTGCGGCAAATGGTTTTGTGTGTGAAATTAAGATGAAAAATGGCTGCAACGCCCTGTTTGTAAGCGCTAAAAGCTATGAATAATATAGCGATTAAAGAGGATGCCGCACGCTCCATGGGCGGTATTAGCCGCCGTAATGGCAGGCCTGGATTGCTGGCGCAAAACCCTGCGCCCGGGTGCGACGAACATTGTTCGCTAGGATTCAAGGGTTTTCACCAATACCTGCTGGGGCGGCTGTTTGGGTCTGCAGCAGCCGGTTTTTTTCTACTGGAGTGATGTTGATGTCTGTGCGTTCCACCCGTATTCGCTTTTCCCTGCAACTGACGGCGGCTGCCGCCCTGGCTACCGTCTGCGGTCTGGCGGCTGCACAGGATGTCAAGGTGGTCAAGCTGGGCCATGCAGGCCCCATCTCGGGCGGCATCGCCCACATTGGCAAGGACACCGAGAACGGCGTGCGCCTGGCCGTGGAAGACCTCAATGCCCAGGGCCTGGTGATTGGCGGCAAGAAGATCAAGTTTGAACTGGTGGCCGAAGACGACGCGGGCGATCCGCGCCAGGCCACCGCCGTGGCGCAAAAGCTGTGCGACCAGAACGTGGCCGGCCTGGTAGGCCACCTGCAGTCGGGTACCTCGATTCCGGCGGCCTCGGTATATTCCCGCTGCGGCCTGCCCAACATCACGGCGTCGGCCTCCAACCCCGACCTGACCAAGCCTGGCTACAAAACCACCTTCCGCCTGATTGCCAACGACAACGCGCTGGGCGCCGCTCTGGCGGTGTATGCCGCAGACACCCTCAAGCTCAAGAAAGTGGCCGTGATCGATGACCGCACGGCCTACGGACAGGGCGTGGCGTCGGTGTTCAAGGCCACGGCGCTGCAAAAGGGCATGGCGGTGGTGGCCGAGGAGTTCACCAACGACAAGGCCACGGACTTCATGGCCATCCTCACCAAGATCAAGAGCACCAAGCCCGACGCCGTCTTCTACGGCGGCCTGGATGCGCAGGCGGGCCCCATGCTGCGCCAGATGGTGCAGCTGGGCCTGGGAGACGCAAAATTCTTTGGCGGCGACGCCCTGTGCACCGAAAAACTGCCGGAGCTGGCGGGAAAATCGCCCATTCTCAAGAACGTGACCTGCGCCACGGGCGGCGCCTCGGTCGCCAAGATGCAGGGCGGCGCCGAATGGAAGAAGCGCTACGATGCCAAGTTCCCGGGCCAGTTCCAGATCTACAGCCCCTACGCCTACGACGCTGCCATGGTGCTGGCGGACGCCATGAAGCGTGCCGACTCGGTGGACCCCAAGGTCTATGCGCCGTTCATCAGCAAGACGCAGTACAAGGGCGTGACCGCCAACATCGCCTTCACCGCCAAGGGTGAGCTGACCACGCCCGCCGTGACGCTCTACACCTACAAGGACAACGCCCGCGTGACGCTGAACTGACCTCGGGGCGTTTGGTCAACGGCCGCACCGCAGCAGGGCTGCGTGCGGCCGTTTTGCCGATACAGTGGCAGTTTTGAGAAATCCGAGGCCCGTATGCACCTGCCCGAATTGCGCATGACCCAACGGCAACGCACCAGGCAGCAGCCTTCGTGTGTGCGGCCCGTACAGGAGGTGTGAGATGCGCATGGCGTTTGGAATCGTCTCTTTGCTGGTGGCGCTGGCCGTGGTCGGCATGGTGATCAAGAAGCAGTTGGCCGCCACCCGCACGGCCATCCCGGTGCTGCAGCCGGCCGCCGGTGCGTCGGAGCCTGTGAACGTGCGCCAGCAAAGCCAGCAGGTGCAGGAGCAGTACCGCAAGGCCCTCGAAGGCGCCCTGCAGCAGGCACGGCCCATGCCCGAGGATGACAAGTAAAAAGTGCCTCCAGCGCTTGATGGATAAGCGCTGATAGCTATTAAATCAATAGTATGAGCAGCAGTGAAACCGATGCGCACTGGATGCGCCAGGCCCTGGCGCAGGCCCAGGCAGCCGGGCAGGCGGGCGAGGTGCCTGTGGGCGCGGTGGTGGTGCGCGGTGGCGAAGTCATCGCCACCGGCCGCAATGCCCCGGTGCAAGGGCAGGACCCCACGGCGCACGCCGAGATCGTGGCCCTGCGCGCAGCGGCGCAGCGCCTGGGCAACTACCGGCTTGAGGGCTGCACGCTCTACGTCACGCTGGAACCCTGCGCCATGTGCAGTGGCGCCATGCTGCATGCGCGTGTGCCGCGCGTGGTGTTTGGCGCCGCCGACCCCAAAACGGGCGCCGCAGGCTCGGTGGTGGACCTGTTTGCGTCAAGGCAGCTCAACCACCAGACGCAGGTGCAGGGCGGGGTGCTGGCCGATGAATGCGCAGCGCTGCTGGCAGCGTTCTTTCGGGAGCGGCGCAGCCAGCACCGGGCCGAAGCCCGGGCGGCCCACCCGCTGCGCGACGATGCGCTGCGCACGCCCGATGCGTGCTTTGCCCACCTGCCAGGCTACCCGTGGCCCCCGCACTATGTGAGCGACCTGCCCGCGCTGGCGGGCCTGCGGATGCACTACCTGGACGAAGGCCCGCAGGACGCGCCCATCACTTGGCTGTGCCTGCATGGCAACCCGGCCTGGAGCTACCTGTACCGGCGCATGCTGCCCGTGTTTACGGCGGCGGGCCACCGCGTGGTGGCGCCCGACCTGATCGGCTTTGGCCGCAGCGACAAACCCAAGAAGACCTCGTTCCACACCTTCGACGGGCACCGCCAGGCGCTGCTGGAACTGGTGGAGCGGCTTGACCTGCAACGGGTTGTGCTGGTGGTGCAGGACTGGGGCGGCATTCTGGGCCTGACGCTGCCCATGGCCCTGCCTGGGCGCTTTGCCGGGCTGCTGGCCATGAATACCCTGCTGGCCACGGGCGACGTGCCGCTGCCGCAGGGCTTTCTGGACTGGCGCCAGATGTGCGCCGACAAGCCGCTGTTTGGCGTGGGGCGCCTGCTGGGGCGCGGCAACCCGCACCTGGGGGTTGATGAATGCGCCGCCTACGATGCGCCGTTTCCCGATGCAGGCCACCGCGCTGCGCTGCGCGCCTTTCCCGCGATGGTGCCCGACCACCCGCAAGCACCAGGCGCCGCGCTGTCGCGGGCTGCGCGTGATTTCTGGCGCACGGACTGGGCGGGGCGCAGCCTGCTGTTTGTCGGTGCGCAGGACCCGGTGCTGGGCACGCCTGTGATGGCGCAGTTGCAGCAAACGGTGCGCGGCTGTCCGCCGCCGGTGGTGCTGCCGCAGGCCGGTCACTTTGTGCAGGAGCATGGCGAGGCGATTGCGCGGCAGGCTGTGGAATACTTCCGTCTTTGAGCTTTCACGGAGCGGGTCGCCAGGCGGCCCGGGCGCCTTGTCTTCTGACCACGACACCTGCCACTGCGGCCATGACCATGGCCCCCGGCACATCTACATTTATTCGCCGTCGAGCGCGGTGCGCGACAAGGCGGCCTTTCGCCGGGGCGTCAAGCGCCTGCAGGCGCTGGGCCATGAGGTCGAGATCGACCCTGATGCGCTGGCCACGCACACGCGCTTTGCCGGCGACGACGCCACCCGTCTGGCGGCCATCCACCGCGCAGCCGCCAGCGGCGCCGATGTGGCGCTGATCTCGCGCGGCGGCTACGGCCTGACCCGCATCCTGCCGGGTATTGACTACGCTGCCGTGGCCCGCGCCATTGACGGCGGCATGCGGTTTGTGGGCATCAGCGACTTCACGGCCTTCCAGTGCGCCGTGCTGGCCCGGACCGGGGCCATTACCTGGGCAGGGCCCGCGCTGGGCGCCGATTTTGGTGTGCCGGGCACCCCGGACGACATCATGGAGGCCTGCTTTGACGACCTGCTCGTGGGCCACGGCGAAGGTGCGGGCTGGCGCATGCCCAAGGACCGGCGGGCGGCCATGGCCGATGCTCCGGCATGGGAGCTGGACATTGCCGGGGCGCGCCTGTGGGGCGGCAACCTGGCGGTGCTGACCTCGCTGGTGGGTACTCCCTATCTGCCGCAGGTGCCGGGGGGCATTCTGTTTGTCGAGGATGTGAACGAACACCCCTACCGCATCGAGCGCATGCTGACGCAGCTGCTGCACGCCGGGGTGCTGGCGCAGCAGAAAGCGGTGCTGCTCGGGCAGTTCACCAACTACAAGCTGGCGCCGCACGACAAGGGCTACAAGCTGCAAACGGTGGTGGACTGGCTGCGCAGCCAGATCAGCGCTCCGGTGCTCACCCATCTGCCCTATGGTCATGTGGAAACCAAGGTGCTGTTGCCCGTGGGCGCGCAGGTCGATCTGTCGGTGAGCGGGCGCGACGCCTTGCTGTACTGGGGGCATTGACGCCGCCCGCGGTGCGCCGGGTTCAGAGGGGCATGGGCTGCGTGGGCTGGTTGGCGGAGCCGCTGAAGGGTGTGATGTGCTGGGCTGCGTACTGGCCCAGCCGCATCATGGTGCGGTGGTTCAGCTCCACCGTGACCGCGGTGCGGGCCAGGGCCGACTGGATGCGCGGCTTGCCCTGGGCGGTCTGGTGCAGCAGCGCTTCATTCAGCGGGTGGTTGTGGCCGTCGATCAGGCTGGCCACCAGGGGCAGGTTGGGCTTGTCGCTGCGGCGCAGCACCACGGCAATGTCGCTGTTGTCCAGCCGCACAAAGGTGCCCGGCGGGCACAGGCCCACGGTGCGCACCAGCATCAGGCCCACCTCGTCGCGTTCCTCGATCTCCTGGCCCACCAGGGCGCGTACCGAATCGGTGGCGATGCGGCCCGGGCGGGACTTGCGTGGGCTGATCATCGCCGCGTAGCGGTCAATGGTGCCCAGAATGCGCGTGAGCCGGTCCACTGCGTCGAGCTCGAACAAGGGCGTGCTCTCCGACACCCGGGTATGGTGCTGGCCTACCAGGTCCAGCCACAGGTCGTTGGTGATGTGCAGCTGGGCCAGAATGTCCTGCCCCTTGAGCGGGTGGGCATCAATGGCTTCCTTTTGTTGCGCGCTTGGTAATTCACGTTGCCCGGCCAGTTCGTCCTGCAGGGCCGTCATGCCGATGTTCATGGTGAGTGCCGCACGCACCAGGGCGTTGCGCTCGTTCCCCGGCAGGCGGAATTCGCGTGCCATGATGTGGCACAGCGTGCCGCACACCAGCGCGTGCGAGGTGCTGTAGCCCACGGTGGAGGTGGCGGCGAGCTGGAACATCAGGTACAGCGAGGCATCGATGTCGTGCGCCACCAGGTCCTGCAGCCACTGGTCGAACTGGCGGATCTTGCCGTCGAAGTTCTGCGCATGCAGGGGGCGCGAGAGCAACATCGACAAGCCGGACTCCAGATCGCCCCACAGGCCCAGCAAGTCCTCGTACTCTTCGTCATTCCCGGTGCGGGACAGTTGCGCAGGGAGCATGGCGTTCAGCGGCGTTTTTCCAGAACCATCTGGTCGTTGGTGCGGGTCATCTGGAACTCGCCCAGAAAGCTGTTGCCCAGCAGCACGTAGGGCATCGCCTGGGGCGTGACGATGGCGTCCACGCTCTTGACCTCGACGTCGCCGATGCGCACCGAGTCCAGCCGCATGCGCCAGCCCTGGGCCGTGCCGTTGGCGGTGTTCATCTGCACGCTCTGCCCATTTTTGTAGTCCAGGCCCATGCGGTCCGCGTCGGGGCGGCCAATGGCCACCGTGGTGGCGCCGGTGTCCACCATGAACTGCATCACCTTGCCGTTGATGAGCCCCTGGTTGACAAAATGCCCCCGGCCGTCGCTCCTCAGCACCACCTTGCTGCCTGAACCGGTGAGGGCGCCCACGCTCACCGGGGCTTCGCCCAGGCGCACGGTGCTGCGCGCGCCCTGGGTCTCGATCACGGCCTCGTCCCGGCCCACGGAAACCACCTTGACACCCTGGTGGGTTTCCCCTGCAGCCACGCCCCGGGGCGCCGATCCATTGACCACCAGCAGCGCCTTGCCGCCCAGAATGCCCGCCAGCGAAACCGCTTGCGACCACGCGGCGCCCGGGGCCCACAGGGCAAGGGCGAGCAGGCTGGCCGTCAGGTGAGGGCGATGGGCTTGCATGAAGGGCTCCTGGGAGAAAGCGGGTCAGTCGCGGAAATTGTTGAACGACAGCGGCATGTCGGTGATGTCCTTGCGGATCAGCGCCATTGCAGCCTGCAGGTCGTCGCGCTTGGCACCCGTGACGCGCACCTTCTCCTCCTGGATGGCAGCCTGCACCTTGAGCTTGCTGTCCTTGATGAGGCGCTGCAGCTTCTTGGCCAGCTCGCTGTCGATGCCGTTGCGCACCTTGATGACCTGCTTGACCTTGTCGCCGCCGATTTTTTGCGGCTTGCCGATGTCAAGAAAGCGTACATCGACGTTGCGCTTGGTCAGCTTGCCCCGCAGCAGGTCTTCCACCTGGCCGAGCTGGAACTCGGCATCGCCGAACAGGGTGATTTCCTTGTCCTTGAGCTCGATGCCGGCCGAGGTGCCCTTGAAGTCAAAACGGGTGCCGATTTCCTTGGCAGCGTTGTCCACGGCATTTTTCACTTCGACAAAATCGGCTTCACAAACGGTATCAAAAGAAGGCATGGCGGGTTTTTCTCCAATCAGCGCGTCGCGTGGCAAAGGGCCGGGTGCGACAATCCGGGCAATGTTAGTCGAGAAAAACGTGTCCCTCCAGCCTTACAACACCTTTGGCATCGTTGCGCGTGCCGAAACCCTGGTGCGGCTGCGCTCTGTGCAGGATATTGCCGCCCTGCGGGCCGATCCTGCACTGGGCCAGGCGCCGGTGTTTGTGCTGGGTGGCGGCAGCAACATCGTGCTCACCGGGGATGTCAAGCCCGTGGTGCTGAAAGTCGAGATCCTGGGCCGCAGGCTGGTGCAGGAGACGCCTGATGCCTGGATTGTCGAAGCGGGTGCGGGTGAACCCTGGCATGACACCGTGGCCTGGACGCTGGCGCAGGGCTGGCCCGGGCTGGAAAACCTGGCACTCATTCCCGGCACCGTGGGCGCTGCGCCCGTGCAGAACATTGGTGCCTATGGTGTGGAACTGCAGGACCGGTTTGATTCCCTGGATGCGATCGACCTGGCTACGGGCGAGGCTTTCACGCTGGATGCTGCGCAATGCGGCTTTGGCTACCGCGATTCGGTCTTCAAGCACAGGCCGCCCGCTGGGCACGAAGCGGGCGGTGCGCCGCGCGGCATGGGGCTGTCGGGCCGTGCTGTCATCACGCAGGTGCGCTTTCGTCTGCCCAAGGCGTGGAAGCCCGAACTCGGCTATCTGGAATTGGAGCGCCGGGCCCAGGAGGTTGGCGTGGCCGAACCCACCGCAGCGCAGATTTTCGACTGGGTGTGCGAGATCCGGCGCGCCAAGCTGCCCGACCCCGCCGTCATCGGCAATGCCGGCAGTTTCTTCAAGAATCCCACCGTCACCCCCGAGCAGTGCCAGGACATCATTGCCCGTGACCCGAAGATCGTGCACTACCCGCTGCCCGACGGCCGCATCAAGCTGGCGGCCGGCTGGCTGATCGACGCTTGCGGCTGGAAGGGCAAGACCGTGGGCAAGGCTGCGGTGTACGAAAAGCAGGCGCTGGTGCTGGTCAACCGGGGCCATGGCGCCGACAGCGTGACGGGTGGCGAGGTGATGACGCTGGCCAAGGCCATCCAGACCAGCGTCTATGAGCGTTTTGGCATCCGGCTGGAGCCGGAGCCGGTGGTTGTTTAGCTATTAAAACAGTAGCACTTAGCGCTTACTGCATAAGCGATAGAGGCGTAAAAGACCATGAAAAAACCGCCCTAAGGCGGTTTTTTCATGGGTGCACGGTACGGTGGGTTCACTTGTCGTCGTTGCCCAATTGGGGCAGCGGAGAGCCCTGACCCAGCGTCAGCAACCCACTCTTG
>JAMLIQ010000113.1 GCA_023954095.1 Burkholderiaceae bacterium
GCCGCCGCTGGTCTGCGGATCGGTGAGCAGGGTGCGCTGCCATTCAGGCGCAGTCTCAGGCCAATGCACCTCGGCCCCGTAGGCGGCCCAGTTGCGGCCTGATGCACCCGTGGCAATGCCCTCTTTGGCCCAAGCCACAGCACTGGCAATCAGCGGCAGGTTCTCCAAAACGATCTGAGCAGACAACTGCGAACCCCGGCAGATCTCCAGCAAATGCCCCGCCAGGCCAAAGCCGGTCACGTCGGTCATGGCGTGCACACCATCAATCTGCGCCAATGCCACGCCCACACGGTTGAGCTGGGTAGTATGGCGCAGCATTTCGGCATAGCCGTCAGCGCCGAGCACGCCTTTTTTCAGGGCGGCAGAAAGCACCCCCACGCCCAGCGGCTTTCCCAGCACCAGCACATCTCCCTCCCGTGCAGCGGCATTGCGGAGTACGCGCTGCGGGTGCACCAGGCCCAGCGCGACCAGGCCGTAGATAGGCTCCAGCACGTCAATGCTGTGCCCCCCTGCGATGGGAATACCGGCCTCGCGGCACACGGCGGCGCCGCCTTCGAGTACGCGGCCGATGACCTCGGGCGCCAGCTTCGCGATGGGCATGCCCACAAGCGCCAGTGCAAGGATGGGCGTGGCGCCCATGGCGTAGATGTCAGACAGCGCATTGGTTGCGGCAATGCGGCCAAAGTCGTACGGATCATCAACGATGGGGGTAAAGAAATCGGTCGTGGCGACCAGGGCCTGCTGATCGTTCAGGCGGTACACCGCAGCGTCGTCACTGGTCTCGGTGCCCACCAACAGTTCAGGCGGCACCAGGCCTTGCGGCGCGCGTGCCAGAATCTCACGCAACAAGCCCGGCGCAATTTTGCAGCCACACCCCCCGCCATGGGCGAACTGGGTGAGTTTGATAGCTTCTTCGATCACAGGTGGGGAGTCGGTCATGATGGCGGTCATTGTGCCAGCCATGCCGCCGCCCCGCCCTTCTCCACTGGAGTTCTCCCATGAACCACCGCGGCCCCGTACGCGTGCAAGACCGCCACGCTTTCGACACGCTGATTGACGCCCGCTCGCCCGCCGAATTCGCGCTCGACCGTCTGCCCGGTGCCATCAACTGCCCGGTGCTCGATGACGAGGAGCGGCGCATTGTCGGCACGCTCTACAAGCAGCAAGGGGCCTTCGAGGCACGGCGTGTGGGCGGCGCCATGGTCGCGGCCAACCTGGCACGCCACCTGCGCGAGCAGTTTGCCGACAAACCGGCTGCCTGGAAGCCACTCGTGTACTGCTGGCGCGGGGGCATGCGCAGCGGCTCCATGGTGACCTGGCTGCGCATGGTGGGTTGGGATGCGCAGCAACTGGCCGGAGGCTACAAATCCTGGCGGCGCCACGTGATCGCCCGCATTGATGCCCTCGCACCCCAACTGCTACTGCGCGTGCTGTGCGGCCCCACCGGCAGTGCCAAGACGCGGGTGCTGCAGGCCCTGGCCGCACGCGGTGCGCAGGTGCTGGACCTGGAGGCCTATGCACGGCACCGTGGCTCGGTGCTGGGCGCATGGCCCGGCGTGGAGCAACCGTCGCAAACGGCGTTCGAGACCCTGCTGGCGCAAGCACTGGAGCCGCTGGACGTGCAACGCCCCATCTTTGTAGAAGCCGAAAGCAGCCGCATCGGCCGTGTGGCGGTGCCGCAAGCACTGGTGAAGCGCCTGCGCGCCAGCCCCTGCATTGAAATCCAGGCTACGCCCGCGATACGCCTGGAATTTCTGCTGCGCGACTATGCCAACCTGGGCGATGACCCAGCGGCGCTGGCTGCACAGCTGGGAACCCTGCGCGAGTTGCATGGCAGGCAGGTCATCGACCGCTGGCAAGCCTGGGCCATGGAGGGCGCACTGGCACCCCTGTTTGCCGAACTGATGGCCTTGCACTACGACCCGCTCTACACCCGGTCGCAAAACGCACACTTGTTCCTGTGGCCACAGCGGCAGACCGTGCAGGCGGCGGATTTGTCGCCCAGCGGCATTGACACGCTGGCAGAGCAGGTACTGGCCCTGCCTGAAAAAAATGAGTGAAAAGTGGCTCTAGCGCTTACCTATAAAGCGTCAGCAGCTATATTTTTTATAGTGCACAAATGGGCGGACTCAGACACGGCCCGCACACCTGTGCCAGGCTTTACTGCCGCACAAAGTCAATGACAATGGCGCCCGGCTCACGCTGGCGGTATTCAATGTGCACAGCCTCGCCGTAGCGCATCTGCAGTTGCTGCAGCAAAGGCAGCGGATCATGGTCATTGACGAAACGCATGGTTTCGCCAGGGTTGAGGGAATCGAGGGCGCCAAAAATGGCCGCATGGCGGAATCGTTTGGCAACGCCGCGTGCGTCAAAGGGATAGATGGCGTCGGGCGAAGTGTGGACGTGATTCATGATGGTGGAATGTTGGCCTGCGTTAAAGATTCATATTAAATGAATTTAAAGTATACAGCGCGGCCCTGTCATTCACACCATCGCCCCTGTCGCCACAAGGGCAACACGCGGCACGCGGCACGCAAAGCGCGGGCTACACCATGCTGGCCGGTTGCACCCAGGCGTCGAACTGTTCGGCAGTGACATGGCCACTGGCAATGGCGGCCTCGCGCAGGCTCAGTCCCTGCTGGTGCGCTGCCTTGGCGATCTGCGCAGCCTTGTCGTAGCCAATGTGCGGGTTGAGCGCCGTCACCAGCATGAGTGATCGCTCCACCAGTTCGGTGATGCGCGCACGGTTGGGCGCGATACCCACCGCACAGTGGTCGTTGAAGCTGCGCATGCCATCGGCCAGCAGGCGCACGCTTTGCAGGAAGTTGTGCGCAATCATGGGACGGAATACGTTCAGCTCAAAGTTGCCCGCTGCCCCCCCCATGTTGATGGCCACGTCATTGCCCATCACCTGGCAACACAGCATGGTCAGCGCCTCGCATTGTGTGGGGTTGACCTTGCCGGGCATGATGGACGAACCCGGTTCATTCTCGGGGATGGCAATCTCGCCCAGGCCGCTGCGGGGCCCGCTGGCCAGCCAGCGCACATCGTTGGCGATCTTCATCAGACCGGCAGCCAACCCCTTGAGTGCACCGTGGGCATGGACCAAGGCATCGCAACTGGCCAGGGCCTCGAACTTGTTGGGGGCGGTGACAAAAGGCAAGCCCGTCAGATCGGCCAGTTCCTGCGCCACTGCCAACGCATAGCCCGGCGGAGCATTCAAGCCTGTGCCTACCGCTGTGCCCCCGAGTGCCAGTTCGTACAAATGCGGCAACGCGGCCCGCACATGCTGCTCGGCATGCTGCAGCTGCGCGGCCCAGCCCGAAATCTCTTGCCCCAGCGTCAGCGGCGTGGCGTCCTGCAAATGCGTGCGGCCAATTTTCACGATATCGGCAAATGTCTCGGCCTTGTCGGCCAATGTGGCGCGCAATAGGTGCAGAGTTGGCAGCAATTGACGCGTGAGGACATCCACCGCCGCTACGTGCATGGCCGTAGGAAAAACGTCGTTGCTGGACTGGCTCCGGTTCACCTCGTCGTTCGGGTGCACGAGCCGCGCCGGGCCTCTGGCGCCACCCAGCATCTCGCTTGCGCGGTTGGCCAGCACCTCGTTCATGTTCATGTTCGTCTGGGTACCCGAGCCCGTCTGCCAGACCACCAGTGGAAACTCTTGGCCCAGATCCGATTCGATCACCTCGTCCGCCGCAGCGACAATGGCCGTCGCCTTGGCGGCATCGAGCAAACCCAGGCGGTGGTTCACGTAGGCACAGGCACGCTTGACCTGGGCCAGTGCGCGCAGCAGTTCAGGCGCCATGCGCTCGCCCGAAATGGCAAAATGCTCCAGGGAGCGCTGTGTCTGCGCTCCCCACAGGCGCTCCTCCGGTACCTCGATCGAGCCAAAGCTGTCGAACTCCATGCGCAAGGTGATGGTTTCGGGCTTCGTGCTGTCAGACATGGCATCTCCTGTGCAGTGGCGGCCCCCGCAGGATACGCCTTCCAAAAGCCTGGCGACAGATCCGCGCAAGCCCAAGGGGGATAATCCAAGGCTTCGCGTAACCTGACCTTTCCCACGCCATGACGACCATCCGCCAAGCCGACCTGATCGAATCCGTTGCCGCCGCACTGCAGTACATCAGCTACTACCACCCGGCCGACTACATCCAGCACCTGGCCCGCGCCTACGAACGCGAGCAGAGCCCCGCCGCCAAGGACGCGATCGCGCAGATCCTGACCAACAGCAAGATGAGTGCCACCGGCCACCGCCCCATCTGCCAGGACACCGGCATCGTCAACGTGTTCCTGAAGATCGGCATGGACGTGCGCTGGGAAGGCTTCACCGGCAGCCTGGACGACGCCATCAACGAAGGCGTGCGCCGGGGTTACAACCACCCCGACAACACCCTGCGCGCCAGCGTGGTGGCCGACCCGCTGTTCGCCCGCAAGAACACCAAGGACAACACGCCCGCGGTGATCTTCACCGAGATCGTGCCCGGCAACAAGGTCGACGTGACTGTAGCCGCCAAGGGCGGCGGCTCCGAGAACAAGAGCAAGATGGTTATGCTCAACCCCAGCGACAGCGTGGTCGACTGGGTCCTCAAGACCGTTCCCACCATGGGCGCCGGCTGGTGCCCGCCGGGC
This sequence comes from Burkholderiaceae bacterium, assembly GCA_023954095.1. Taxonomy (GTDB): domain Bacteria; phylum Pseudomonadota; class Gammaproteobacteria; order Burkholderiales; family Burkholderiaceae_C; genus Simplicispira. Next base: position 4,636 of record JAMLIQ010000113.1, read on the forward strand.
ATGCTGGGCATCGGCATCGGTGGCACGGCCGAGAAGGCCGTCCTCATGGCAAAGGAAAGCCTGATGGACGACATCGACATGTACGAGCTGCAGGCCAAGGCCGCCAAGGGCGAGAAGCTCACCCAGACGGAAGAGCTGCGCCTGGAGCTGTTCGACAAGGTCAACGCCCTGGGCATCGGCGCGCAGGGCCTGGGCGGCCTGACCACGGTGCTCGACATCAAGATCAAGATGTACCCCACGCACGCGGCCAGCAAGCCCGTGGCCATGATCCCCAACTGCGCCGCCACGCGCCACGCGCACTTCGTCATGGACGGCAGCGGCCCGGTCTACATCGACCCGCCAAGCCTCGACCTGTGGCCCCAGGTGGACTGGATGCCCGACACGCAGAAGAGCAAGCGCGTCGATCTCAACACCCTCACGCCCGCCGAAGTGGCGAGCTGGAAGCCCGGCGACACCCTGCTGCTCAACGGCAAGATGCTCACCGGCCGTGACGCCGCGCACAAGCGCATCCAGGACATGCTGGCCAAGGGCGAGCCGCTGCCGGTGGACTTCACCAACCGCGTGATCTACTACGTCGGCCCGGTCGATCCGGTCAAGGACGAGGCCGTGGGCCCCGCCGGCCCGACCACCGCCACGCGCATGGACGGCTTCACCGAGATGATGCTCGCCAAGACCGGCCTGATCGCCATGATCGGCAAAGCCGAGCGCGGCCCGGTTGCCATCGAGGCCATCAAGAAGCACCAGTCGGCCTACTTGATGGCCGTGGGCGGTGCCGCCTACCTGGTGTCCAAGGCCATCAAGACCGCCAAGGTGGTGGGTTTTGCCGACCTTGGCATGGAAGCCATCTATGAATTCGACGTGGTGGACATGCCTGTCACCGTCGCCGTGGATGCCGGCGGCACCAGCGCCCACATCACCGGCCCGGCCGAATGGCAAAAGCGCATCGCCACGGGCGAATTCAAGGGCATCGGCGTCGCCGCCGCCTGAGCACCCATCCGGCGCGCCTGCCCACTTCCGGGCGGGCGCTGCCTTGGTCGCCAGTCCATGACAGCAGCGCAGCAGCCCATCGGCGTCTTCGACAGCGGTGTCGGGGGCCTGAGCGTGCTGCAGGCGCTGCGCGCCGAACTGCCGCATGAACGGTTCGTGTACCTGGCCGACAGCGGCAATGCGCCCTACGGTGAGCGCGGTGATGCCTTTGTCCAGGCGCGCACCCACGCCATCACCGGTTACCTGCTCCAGCAGCACCACATCAAGGCGTTGGTGGTGGCCTGCAACACCGCCACCGCCGCCGCCATCCACGAGGTACGCGAACGCCACCCGCAGCTCCCCCTGGTGGGCGTGGAACCGGCCCTCAAGCCCGCGGTGGCCGCCAGCAAGACAGGCTGCATCGGCGTCATCGGCACGCGCGGCACGCTGACCAGCGCCAAGTTCGCCCGGCTGCAGGCGTCGCTCGGCGGGCAGGCGCGTTTCATCGTACAACCCTGCGACGGGCTGGCCCACGCCATCGAACGCAGCACCGCCGAACCCCTTCCCGCCATGCCGACTGCTACCGAAACAGGAGCAATTTGCGCACGCTACACCGGCCTCATGGGCAAATTTGGCACAAAAGATGGTGAGATCGATACCCTGGTGCTGGGCTGCACCCACTATGTGTTCGTGCAGGACGAACTGCGCGGCCTGTTAGGCCCCGACATTCAATTGATCGCCACGGGCGAACCCGTGGCGCGCCAGACCCGGCGCCTGCTGCAGACCGCCGGGACGCTGGCGCCCGAGGCGGGCGCGCCGGCACCGGCCATCACCCTGTTCACGACTGGCGCCCTGGCCCCGCTGCAGAACGCCGCCACACGCTGGCTGCAGTTGCCGGCGCAATCCTGCGCCACGGTGGACCTGCCCACCAACAGGCCCTGACTCAGGCCGGATCGGTATTCCACAGCCGCGCCCCACCCAGTTCCACATGGGTAAGGTAGAGCCGTACATCGAGCTCCAGCTGGTGGTAGCGCGGCTCCATGTGCTCACAGAGCTGGTAGAAGGCCTTGTTGTGCTGCTTCTCGCGCAAGTGCGCCAGTTCGTGCACCACGATCATGCGCAGAAACTCCTCGGGCACCTGCTTGAACATCGCGGCGATACGAATTTCATGCTTGGCCGTTAGTCGGCTGCCCTGCACGCGCGAGATGGCCGTGTGCAAGCCCAGCGCATGGCGCACCACGTGGATCTTGCTGTCGAACACCACCTTGTTCACCGCGTCCGCATTGCGCAAATGGCGGTTCTTGAGGTCGGTGGTGTACTGGTAAAGCGCCTTGTCGGTGCGCACGCCGTGGGCCTGCGGGTAGCGGCGCTGCAACAGTGGCGCCAGCGCCGCGCGGTCCTCGCGCAGCAGGCCACGCACCTGCTCCTGCAAAGAAGCCGGGTACGCCCCCAGATAGGTCAGATCAGCCTGCATGGCGGTCCATGTGTGGCGCCCGGCAGCCCCCGTACTGGATTTCAGTGCAAATGGCGCGGACGGCGGCCACCGCTGCCGCCATGGCCACTGCCGGAGCCGCCCGGGCCGCGCGGGGGCTTACCGATCTCTAGCGAATTCACCAGGGCATCGAAGCGCTGGCCAAACAGCTTGTCGATCTCGGCCACCACGCCGCCCAGTTCAGAGCCGTCGAAATGGCGCTCCATCATGTTCACCACGTCCTGCACCAGCAGGTCACGCTGCACCTGCATGATGGCCGCCGGGGTTGGGCCCACAAAAAGCATGACGAAATCGTCGCGGGACTCCGAGGCTTCATCGGCCTCATCCTCATCAAAGTCCACATCGTAAAAAGTGACTTCCACAGCAGCACCCTGCTCAGCAAGATCATTCAGGCTCATGCACATTTCATCCAGCGACTGGCGAAAATCCTCATCCCCACGTACCGTCCAGCACAACTGCAGCATGTGACCCTTGGCATCGAACTGGATACCTGGCTCTTCCTCGTACACACTCGCTGCGCCATCGGCCAAGGAATGGGCTCCGGCATACGTCCAGAGAGGTTTGAGCGCCTCCTGCAATTGCTCATACCCTGCATCGGCACGCAGTGGTACTTGACCATGGACATGGATTTCGAATGGAGCGTTGTAATGTGACATGATTGGATAGTAATGGTGGTGCCCCGAGCCGGGGTCGAACCGGCATGCCCCTTTGCAGGAAGCGGCGGATTTTAAGTCCGCAGTGTCTACCAATTTCACCATCGGGGCCTGCCAATGCAAAGCACCGGTGACAGCGTAACCCCGGTTTCGCACATGGACAATGCATCAGTGCGCGCAATGACTCCCTTGCACCAAATAGAAAAGGGAAGCCGAAGCTTCCCTTTTTAATACTGGAGCGGGAAAAGAGTCTCGAACTCTCGACCTCAACCTTGGCAAGGTTGCGCTCTACCAACTGAGCTATTCCCGCATCTAACTACCGGCTTCCGACTTTATCGGAAGATTTAAATTATAGTACAAATTTCTCTTCTTTCGAAGAAGATCGGAAATTTATTTATCAGCATGGGGATTACGCGGGAGAGTTGCACCCTTC
>JAMLIQ010000114.1 GCA_023954095.1 Burkholderiaceae bacterium
GTAGAAGCCTTATTTCTGCAGATCAACATTATCGTGACTTGCCGGTCAATGACGTTCGAATTGTAATGTGGTCTGCCTTACTAGAAGCGGCAGCAATGCGTCCATGGGGGGGCTACGGATGGCTGCAAACGGGCTGGGCACAGCAAGTTACAGCAGAAAGTATTCCTATTTTGCGCAGTTACATGAGTTATTCTCATAATTTTGCACTGGATTTAGTAATTTGGACTGGATGGCCCATTGCGGTAGTTCTTGTTGGATTGTTAGCGATCTGGTTTTTGAAGCATCTAGCCTATCGAAACAATGAGAGCGAGACGTTCCTGTATTGCGCAGTAGTCGGCGTATTTATTCATGGGTTGCTCGAATATCCGCTATCGTATGCCTATTTTTTGATGCCTGCTGGGCTGATGATGGGATATCTAGACGGGGCGCGCGCTGTTTTTAGAGGGTATATTTTTGGCTGTCGGTATCAAGCCGTATTATTTATTGCTACTGTGTCTTTGTTTCTGTTGGTTTGTGCGGACTACATGAAAGCAGTCTCTGTCGACGTTGCGGTGCGAATGAGATCAGCACAAATTGGCAGAGGCGCAGATACTGAAAAAATAGATACAAAATTTATTGTATTGAATCAACTTGAAGCAATGTATGACGTCAGAATGATGCCTGTCGATGGATACAAAAGTGAAGATTTAATGCTGCTAATGACAAAAGTTGTCCAGAGATACCCCTATTCCCCTGCATTATTTCAGTACGCGTGGATGAGGGCGATGCGAGGTGAAAATTCTGCCGCTGAGAAACAGTTACGGGTTCTGTGTGGAATATATTCCGAGGCCCATTGTCGAATCATAGAAAAACGATGGGAATCGTTGCAAAAAGAATATCCTGATACCGTTGGTTTGGTCAACTTTCCGGATCAGAGTGCCAGTGATAAAAAACAGATTCAAAAATAATATGAATATCTGTTTTCTGGTTTCAGTTGATTTATACTGATATGAGTAATATGGATACATGGAAAACAAAATTTCGCGCGGGCGCTATTCATCTGGGGATTAGCCTTTGTGTTGTTCTGCTGGCGGCCATACTTGTTTTTGGTTTATGGTATCCCTACCCATACAGCGACATCTCTGGAGGTAAAGCGTTGTTCATGCTTGTCAGTGTCGTAGATGTCACCATCGGCCCACTGATTACTTTCATTGTTTATAGCACAAAAAAACCACTGCGTGAAATGCGAATGGATTTTGCAATTGTCGGTATTCTTCAAAGTATTGCGTTGGCGTATGGACTATGGACCGTTTTTGTTGCGCGCCCTGTGTATTTGGTGTACGAGTACGATCGGATGCATGTCATTCATGCTGTAGATATAGAGCCAGACTCGCTATCCAAAGCGCCATTATCATTACAAAAAATGCCAATCACTGGCCCAGAATTGATTGCCCTGCGAACGCTCACTGACCCTTCGGAACAATTCGACGCCACGATGAAGGCATTGGCCGGTGTTCCGCTGTCCACGAGAACAGACCTTTGGCAGCCCTATGCAAGTCAAACAGAATCGGTTTTGAAGAATGCCAAATCAGCAACAGAACTAAGTGAGCGATTTCCTGGTCGGGCTGCATTAATAAGTGATGCAATTACTGATTCCGGGCGGTCGGCAACTCAGCTCAAATATCTGCCGATGGTAGATCGTGAGAATGTTTGGACTATATTGATTGATGCGTTAGATGCAACGCCTGTGGGGTATTTTCCCTTGGATTCATTCTGAATGACAATCATGAAATCCAGGACTGATATGATTATAGTTATATTCTGCCGGTTAAAATTCTTCATGCGATATACAAATTGAAAATTTGTGCTATGTTGTCTGGGGAATTGCTTCATTTCGTTTCGGCAATCGTGGGGGTGAAGCAAATTTAAAAAAGAAAATACTTAGCATGAATGACTTTGTCTTGTGCAAGCGATGCGCAATATTATTGTGATTTCGATATTTGCAATATTTTCTGTCGCATTTCCGTTTCTATTTCCCTTCACCCAGCCACCCGCAAGTAATTTCTGGCCGTTGATGAACGCATGGGTGTGCATCGGGGTGATTGTTGCCGTTGGTGGGATGAGAAACTGGTCCCCCCAAGTGGGGGGGGGCGGCCACGCTTTGAATATTGGCCATGCCAATACGGCGACTTTGTTGAGCGCAGGGGTGCTGTTGGCCGCCCTGCTGGCCAGCGCCATCGGCCTCCTTCAATACTTCGATGCCGCCGCAGGCTTAGACCCATGGATTCATGCCTCCCGCCCCGGCCAGGCCATGGGCAATCTGCGCCAGCGCAACCAGCAGGCAACGTTGCTCAGCATGGGCGTGTGGGCGTTGCTCTGGACGGTGGCGCAAACGCAGTTGTACGTGCAGGCCCAGGCCGAGGGGCGGGCGGCGCCGGGGGTCGGCATGGCGCTGCATGGTGGCGGGCGGCCCTGGCCGCTGTGGCTTGTGGGGATGCTGACCGCATGGGCGCTCGCCCTGCTGGCGGTTGGCAGTGCGGCCACGGCCTCGCGTACCGGGCTGGCGCAGTGGCTGGTGGTGATTGTGTTGCTGTGGGTGTGGCGCGTTTCTGCGGGGCGGCTTGCGCTCGGGCTGGCGCTGGCAGGACTGGCAATGTATGCCGCAGCAGCGTGGCTGCTGCCGGACCTTTTGCTGCAGTGGACGGGTTTTCGTGCCGAAGGTTTGTTCGCCCGTTTTGGCGATGCGCCGGGCTGCACCAGCCGCCGCGTGCTGTGGTCCAACGTGCTCTACCTGATTGCGCAGAAGCCCTGGTTGGGTTGGGGCTGGGGGGAACTGGACTTTGCGCACTACAGCACCTTGTTTCCGGGCGAACGTTTCTGCGTTTTGCTCGACAACGCGCACAACCTGCCACTGCATCTGGCGGTGGAACTGGGCCTGCCCGTGGCCGTGCTGGCGTGCGCTGCTGTCGCGGCCTGGATCTGGCGCGCCCGGCCCTGGCGCGAAACGGACCCGGCTCGGCAACTGGCCTGGGGCATTCTCGCGCTGGTGGGGCTGCACAGCATGCTGGAGTTCCCGCTGTGGTACGGGCCGTTCCAATTGGTGACGGTGTTGGCCGTGCTGGTGCTGTGGCGCAGCCCGGTGCCCGGCTCGCGGCTGTACGCGGTATGGGATTTATGGCAAAAATGGCCTCCAAGGCTTTATTTGAAGGCGCTTGCAGCTATTGTTTTCGTCGTCGCGCTGGTGGGTGTCGGGTGGGATTACTACCGTGTGAGCCAGGTGTTCAAGCCGGTCGAACAGCGCCTGCCCTCGTTGCGCCAGGGCACGCTGGACAAGGTGTCTGACACCTGGCTGTTTTCAGATGCGGTGGACTTTGCACGGCTGACCACCATGCCGGTGAACCAGGACACGGCCGAACGGGTCCATGGTCTGGCGATTGCGCTGCTGCACTATTCACCCGAGCCGCGGGTGATCGAACCCTTGATTGAAAGCGCCGCCCTGCTGGGGCGCGATGACGAGGTGGCCTACCACCTGCAGCGCTTCCGCGTGGCCTATCCCAAGGACTTTGCCCGCTGGTCGAAGGCGAACAAGGCCCTGGGCCTCTCCCGTTCAGGGGCCAGCAGCCCCTGAGGAGACCCGTTGAATCATCCACCGGTGACGGGTTTGCCGGGTGTGCCGCACAAGGCTCTACAGGGCTTCAGGGCGCCACAAAACTGCCCGACTTGCCCCCGTGCTTCTCCAGCACGCGCACATCGTGGATGGACATGCCGCGGTCCACGGCCTTGCACATGTCGTAGATGGTGAGCAGGGCCACCTGCACGGCGGTGAGGGCCTCCATCTCCACGCCCGTTGGCCCCACGGTTTCCACGGTGGCGGTGCAGTAAATGCCCGTGGCACCGATCTGGTGGGTGCTGGCCGCATCAAAGTCCAGGGCGACGCGGGTGAGAGCCAGCGGGTGGCACAGCGGGATCAGGTCGCTGGTTTTCTTGGCGGCCTGGATACCGGCGATGCGGGCAATGCCCAGCACGTCGCCCTTTTTGGCATTGCCCGCTTCAATCAGGGCCAGGGTGGCGGGCAGCATTTCGATGCGCCCCCCTGCCACTGCGGTGCGGTGGGTGGGGGCCTTGGCGGCGACGTCCACCATATGGGCCTGGCCCTGGGCGTCGAAGTGGGTGAGTGTGGTCATGGTGCGTACAGCAAGAAGGGTGCGGAAACTTTGGCGTGTCAGGGCATCATACGGTCATGGCGGATCCCGGCTGGCTTTGAAAAAGCGCCTCTTTCTTCGGCAAAAACATATGAAAAATCGGCCTTTAGCGCTCACTGGTCATGCGTTGATAGCTTCATTATTAATAGCAGCTGGGTCGCTGGCCGTGGCGCCGGCGACTGCCCAGTCCAGCCTGCCCACGCTGGGCGACGGTGGCGACATCACCGCCAGTGCCGAGCGGCGGCTGGGCGATGGCATCATCCGCCAGCTGTACCGCGACCCGGACTACATCGACGACCCGGTGCTCATGGAGTATGTGCAGGCCCTCTGGCAGGCGCTGCTGGCAGCGGCGCGTGAGCGGGGCGAGCTCTCGCCCGAACTGGATGAGCGTTTTGCCTGGGAGGTGCTGCTGGGGCGCGACCGCACCGTCAACGCCTTTGCGCTGCCTGGGGGCTACCTGGGCGTGCACCTGGGGCTGCTGGGCGTGGTGGGCAGCCGCGACGAACTGGCCTCGGTCCTGGCGCATGAACTAAGCCATGTCACGCAGCGCCACATTGCGCGCCTGATTGCGCAGCAAAACCGCCAGACACCGCTGATGATCGGCGCCATGATTCTGGGGGCCCTGGCCGCCAGCAAGAGCCCTGATGCCGCCCAGGCCCTGTCCATTGGCGGGCAGGCGCTGGCAGTGCAGAACCAGCTCAATTTCTCGCGCGACATGGAGCGCGAGGCCGACCGCGTGGGCTTTGGCCTGATGGCGCCCGCAGGCTTTGCGCCCCAGGGTTTCGTGGGCATGTTCGAGAAGCTCCAGCAAGCCAACCGCATCAACGACAACGGCTCCTGGCCTTACCTGCGCAGCCACCCGCTGACTACGCAGCGCGTGGCCGACATGCAGTCGCGCCTGCCCGCGGGTGGCTCCGCACCATCCGTCCCGACCCTGGAGCACGGCATGCTGGCGGCCCGTGCCCGCGTGCTCTCGAATCCCGGTGTCGATGTGCTGCGCCAGTGGCAGGCCGAACCGCAGGGCGTGGGTTTCTCCGCGCTGCCTGCGGCGCGGCAGGCAGCAGTGCTGTATGCCGCCGTGCTGGCGGCCAGCCAGTTGCGCGAAGCCCCTGCCGCGCGGGCACTGCTGCCGCGCCTGCAGCAGGCGGTGCAAGGCCATGCCCCGGCCGCGCGCCTGGCACGCCTGCTGGCTGCCGAGGTGGAACTGGCCGCAGGTGACGCGCCCCGCGCCCTGACCCTGGTGCCTGCAGGCGGCGGCCGGCCCGAGCTGATGCTGCGCACGCGGGCACTGTTGGGCAGTCCTGCCGCAGCGCCCGGGGCGGCCGAACTGGCCGGGCAGCTGCAAACCTGGGTGGCCCTGCACCCGCGTGATGCCGGGGCCTGGCAGCTGCTGGCCAGTGTGTGGCAGGCCCAGGGGCAGATGCTGCGCGCCGTGCGCGCCGAGGCCGAGGCCCATGCTGCACACTACGACTACGCCGCCGCGGTGGACCGTTTCAGGGCCGGGCAGGATCTGGCGCGCCAGAGCCGCACGGCGGCCGACCATGTGGAGGCCTCGATCATCGACACGCGCCTGCGTGCCGTCGAGTCACTTCTTCGCGAACAGACCGCCGAGCGCTGATTCGATCACGATGCCCAGCACCGAATAGATCAGCGAACCCAGCAGCGCGGCGCCAAACCCGCTGACATGAAAGCCCCCCAGCACCCCGGCGGCGGCCCAGAACATCAGCGCGTTGATGACGAACAGGAACAGCCCCACCGTGACGATGGTGACGGGCAGCGTCAGGATCACCAGCACGGGCCGCAGCACCGCGTTGAACAGGCCGATGACGAAGGCGGCGATCAGGGCGGAGCCGAAGCTCTCCACCTGCACGCCGCTGTAGAGATAGGCCACCAGCAGCAATGCGCTGGCGCTGAGCAGCCATTTGACGAGGATTTTCATGGCGCCAGTGTAGTGTTTCGTTCCGCGAGCCGCCATGGGGCCCGCCAGCGGCGCACCGCCGCGCTGTGCTTCAGGCAGGGTCCTGCGGCGCCGCACTGGCATGGCGCGCAGCCATCCACTTGCCCAGCGCCAACACCAGGGCTGCGCCCGCTACGCCGGCGCCGTATTTGATGGCGTCGTTGCCCTGGTCCAGCTTGGGCATCCAGTCCAGCGTTTCGGGCCGGGCCAGGGCAGGGTCCGACACCAGCATGGTGCCCGCAATCCAGCCCAGCAGCATGCCGCCCAGGGTGATGATGGACGGGAAACGGTCCATCAGTTTGATGACCATCTGGCTGCCCCAGACAATGATGGGAATGCTGATGACCAGGCCAAAGATGACCAGCGGCATCTCATGGTGGTCGGCCGCGCCCTGGGCTGCACCGGCGATGGCGATCACGTTGTCGATGCTCATCACCAGGTCGGCCACGATGATGGTCTTGATGGCGGCCAGCAGCTTGTCGCTGGCGTCGATGTTGCCGTGCGCGTCGTCCGGGTCCGGGGCCAGGAGCTTGACGCCAATCCACACCAGCAGTGCGGCGCCCACCAGTTTGAGGAACGGAATGGCCAGCAGCGTGAGCGCAAAATAAATCAGCACCACCCGCAGCACGATGGCGCCCGCCGTGCCCCACAAAATGCCGCGGGTGCGCTGGTGCGCGGGCAGCTTGCGGCAGGCCAGGGCAATGACGACGGCATTGTCGCCGCCGAGCAGGATGTCGATCATGATGATCTGACCGACGGCGACCCAGAACTCGGGGGTCATGAACTGTTCCATGGATTCTTTCGAGAGGCAGAAGTGGGCAGAACCTCCGCGCGCAATGGGCGGCGGCGGGTGAAGGTCTTGCCCGGCCGTGCTCCCTGGCACAGCCCCGACAGGCCGGGTGCGCTGCACCGTGTTGACGACCTGCCGATACCCGCGCTGCCATGCTGTGCGGGCCCAAGCTACTCCCCTTCGGCCAGAATTAGAGCACAAGCCAGTGCGCAGCGCAGTGCAGGGCCATCGACGCCCGCCACGGCGCCGGGGGCGCGGCCGCCCTATCATCCCCTTACCATGGCCGCCATCCACATCACCGACATCGAAGCTGCCATCAACCACTGGCGCGCCAGGATGCCCAGCCCCGACGGCGTGGTGCTGGCCCCGGCCGTGCAGGCGCTGGCCGAGGTGTACGCCGCCCTCGTGTACCGCCGCAGCACTGCCATCGACGAGGCGCAGCTGGGCGCAGCCGCCATGGCCGCCTGGCTGGACTGGTATGCCACCACGCCCGACACCCCCTGCATTGCGATCTGCTCCACCAGCCAGGGTGACGATTGGTGCAAGGGCTGCGGGCGCAGTGTTGAAGAGGTGCAGCATTGGCCAGCGATGGGTCCGGTGGAAAAACGCGCCACCTGGCAGCGCATCCAGCGCGAGGGCACGGCCTGGCGCTTCAACCGCTATGCCGAACGTGCCCCGGAGAATTTGAATGAAAATAGGCTCTAACGCTTTATGGGAAAGCGCCAATAGCTATCAAATATGGAGCAAATGATGCGCCGTCTTACCCAGGCGCCGAACATGGCCCTGGCCACCTTGTGGGCCGATCTGCTGTGCGAGGACGGTATGCCCGCCACGGTGCAGCGCCAGTATTTGGGCGCCGCTGCCGGGCACCTGCCGCCCGATCAATGCCTGCCCGAGATCTGGCTGCGCCACGACGAGCACCTGGAGCGTGCGCAGACGCTGCTCGATGATCTGCGCAACCTGCCCCAGCGCCGCTGGCAGTGCGCTTGCGGCGAGACGGTCGAGGGCGGGTTCGAGCAGTGCTGGGCCTGCGGGGCGTTCATGCCGCAGTGAACGGCGGCGGGCCGTGCCGCCATCACCTCCAGCGCAGCGGCTCGACGTGCACGCTGCCCTGCGTGCTGCTCAGGGTGATGGCGCCTTCCTGCACCGTGGCCTGCAGCTGCATGCTGCGTTCGGCCATCTGTGCCAGC
>JAMLIQ010000115.1 GCA_023954095.1 Burkholderiaceae bacterium
CCCGTCTCGAACAATGAATACGACTATCCGGGCGAAGAGCTCCTGATGTCGACGACCGACGCCAAGGGTGTCATGACCCATTGCAACGCAGCGTTTGCACGTGTCAGCGGCTACTCCATGGAAGAACTCATGGGCCAGCCGCACAACCTGATCCGCCATCCCGACATGCCGCCCGAGGCCTACAAGGACCTGTGGGCCACCATCGGCCGGGGCCGCAACTGGACCGGCATCGTGAAGAACCGGCGGAAAAATGGCGACTTCTACTGGGTGCGCGCCAATGTCACTCCGATGATGGTGGACGGCAAGCCGCGCAGCTACATGTCGGTGCGCGTCAAGCCCACACGCGACGAGGTGCATGCCGCCGAGGCCCTGTATGCCCAGATCCGTGAGGAGCGCGAGCGCGGGGTCAGCAGCTTCTGGCTGCATGCCGGACGCGTGCGCCGTCCCGGCTTGCGCAACCAGTTGGGCAAGCTGCAGCGTTTCAGCCTGACACAGCGCCTGGTGGCGCTGATGGTGCCGATCCTGGCGGCCGCGCTGGCGCCCGGCCTGATGGGCTGGGGCGGGCCCGAGACGCTGGCCGCCCAGGCCGTGGCGCTGCTGGCGCTGTCGGCTTTCCTGCTGTGGCGCTTTGAGAGCGTTGTTGCCCGGCCGCTGGCGGATTCCGAGCGGTTGCTGACGGAGATTGCGGGCTGCGATCTGGCCCGGCCCCAGCGCCCCCCCGAAGGCAATGGCCCGGTGGAGCGGCTGTTCGAGCGCATGCAGCGCATCCACCTCAACCTGCGCGCCGTGGTGGGTGATGCACGCCAGGAGATCCGGGGGTTTGGTTCCATTTCATCCGAAATCGCGCAAGGCGCGCAGGATCTGTCGGAGCGCACCGAATCGCAGGCCAGCAGCCTGGAGGAGACGGCGGCTTCCATGGAGGAGCTGTCCAGCACGGTGCGCCAGTCGTCGGAAACCACGCAGCAGGTGCAAAAGGAGAGTGAGCACAGCGCCGAGCTGGCCCGCAGCGGCGGCGAAGCCGTGGCCCAGGTGGGTACGGTGGTGCAGGCCATTGCGCAGTCATCGGGCAAGATGGGCCAGATCATTTCCACCATTGAGGGCATTGCCTTCCAGACCAACATTCTTGCGCTCAATGCCGCCGTCGAAGCTGCACGTGCCGGCGAGCAGGGCCGGGGTTTTGCCGTGGTGGCCAGTGAAGTACGGGCGCTGGCGCAGCGCAGCGCCACCGCAGCCGGGGAGATCCGGGGGCTGATTGGCGAATCGACTGCGCACATCGAGCGGGGTGCCGGGCAGATGCAGTCGGCGGGCAAGACCATTGCCGAGGTGGTCCAGTCGGTGGCCCACGTCAATACCCTGATGGGCCAGATCAGCATTGCCACGCGCGAGCAGGCCCAGGGCATTGCGCAGGTGAACGAGGCCGTGATCGACCTGGACCGTGTCACGCAGCAGAATGCCGCGCTGGTGGAAGAATCTGCCGCCTCGGCCCGTGCCATGAGCGACAACGCGGGCGTGCTGGGCCGCACGCTCGACGTCTTCAAGTTGTAAAGCCTGCTTGCGCGATGGCCAGACCGTGTGCACGCGTCCAGGTGCAGTCCGACGGTGGGCGCCCCTGCAGCAGGGCTGCCGGTGATACCGGCCACGGCCCGCTGGACGGCGCGTTCCCTGCACGATCCGGCCGGGGTGCGGGGCCGCACGCTGCAGGTCTTTCGCCTGTCCATGCATTTCGCCACAAGACAAACCCCCGTTGTCTCACATGTCGTCCTGCCCGGGCGTCGCTGGTGCCGTGCGCCTCGATCGGCCACCGTGTCGCGGCCTGCGGGGGTGCGTTCCCTTCCGTGCAGTTACGCCAGCGCAACCGGGTGCCATGGTGTTTTCCCGCTGTATCGGTGCAGAGAGGTTCGGAAGACTCCATGCCCTGCGCATTCCGCAATTTCCGTATAAAATTATCATAAATATCATTTTTATCAGTAAAAGATTTTCCTGAAGTCAAAATTCATGCGAGTCAACCTTCCCGTCACCAACAACGAATACGATTTCCCGGCCGATGAGCTGCTCATGTCCACCACGGATACCAAGGGATTGTTGACGCACTGCAACGCGCCTTTTGCCCGGGTCAGCGGCTTTTCGATGGAAGAGCTCATGGGCCAGCCGCACAACCTGATCCGCCACCCGGACATGCCCCCCGAGGCCTACAAGGACATGTGGGCCTCCATCGGGCGCGGGCGCAGCTGGACGGGCTTCGTCAAGAACCGGCGCAAGAACGGCGACTTCTACTGGGTGCAGGCCCACGTCACGCCCATCATGCGCCAGGGCAAGCCGCAGGGCTATCTGTCGGTGCGCACGAAACCCACGCGCGAGCAGATCCAGGCTGCCGAGGCTCTGTACGCGCGCATCAAGCGCGAGCGGGAGTCCGGGCGCCAGACCATCGTGATCCATGCCGGTGGTGTGCGCAGTACCGGTGCATGGGACCACTTGCGCAAGCGCTACCGCTCAGGCCCTACGCTGCGCCTGACAGCCATGCTGCTGCCGCTCATGCTGGTGTCCTTGCTGCCCGGCTGGATGGGTTGGAACGACACCACGGCCCTGGCCCTGCAAACCCTGGCCTGGCTGGTGACCGCCGGGTTGGTGCTGGCGCGCTACCACGTGGGCATGACCCTGCCGATCCGCAGCCTGCGCCGACTGCTCAACAGCATGTCCAGTGGCGACCTGACACACCGCGAACCCCCCCTGCCCATGACCCATGTGCTGGGCAAGGTCATGGCGCGGGTGCAGCGCCTGCAGCTCAATATCCGTGCCGTGGTGGGCGATGCCATGGAGGAAATGGAGCGGTTCAGCGCGATTTCCCATGAGATTGCCCAGAGCGCACAGAATCTGTCCGGGCGTGCCGAATCCCAGGCCAGCAGCCTGGAAGAATCCGCGGCCGCCATGGAGCAAATGGCCAGCACGGTGGAAAACTCCAACGAAGCGGCGCAAAAAGTGCTGCGTGAAAGCCAGAACAGTGCCGACTTGGCGCGCCAGGGGGGAGAGGCGGTGACGGATGTCGGCCAGGTGGTGCAGTCCATCGAGCAGTCCTCGCGCAAGATGGGGCAGATCATCTCGACCATCGAGGGGATTGCGTTCCAGACGAACATCCTGGCTCTCAATGCGGCCGTCGAGGCCGCGCGTGCCGGTGAGCAAGGGCGCGGCTTTGCGGTGGTGGCCAGCGAGGTGCGCAGCCTGGCGCAGCGCTCGTCCGAGGCCGCCAAGGAGATCCAGTCGCTCATTGGAGAATCGTCCACCAATATCGAGCGCGGCGCGCGCCTGATGCAGTCGGCCAGCCAGACCATCGGGCAGGTGGTGGAGTCGGTGGCGCATGTGAATGCGCTCATGGGGCAAATGGGCGTGGCGGCGCGTGAACAGTCGGAGGGCATCGCCCAGGTCAACGAGGCGGTCAACCATCTGGACCGCGATACCCAGCAGAACGCCGCCCTGGCCGAGCAGTCGGCCGCATCGGCCAGCGCCATGAGCAGCAGCGCCGCCGTGCTGGGGCGCACGCTGGCAGTTTTCCGACTGGATTGAAGTGCCTGGCGGCAGTGCCTACTGCCGCGCCGTGCGCACGTTGGGCGGCGCTGCCATGGGGTGGCTGGTGCGCCAGGGGTTGATGTCCAGTCCGCCCCGGCGCGTGTAGCGCGCATACACCTCCAGCTTCAGGGGTTTGCAGCGCGTCCACAGGTCCATGAAGATGCGCTCCACGCATTGCTCGTGGAATTCGTTGTGGTTGCGAAAACTCACGATGTACTGCAGCAGCCCTTCCTGGTCGATTTGCGGGCCGCTGTAGGCAATGCGCACGCTTCCCCAGTCGGGCTGGCCGGTGACCAGGCAGTTGCTCTTGAGCAGGTGGCTGACCAGCACTTCGCTGACAGGGGCCTCGTCGAACGCGGCGCGCAGCAGCTGCGGTGCGGGCTGGTAGTGCGTGCATTCCAGGTCCAGGCGATCGAGGTTCAGGCCATCGAGTTCATGCACCGGCTCGCGGTCAAACAGGTCGGGCAGCAGCAGACGCACTCCCACGGTGGCCGGGTGCGCGGCGCCGCGCCACACTGCCTCGCTGATGTCGGTGCGCAGGCGTGCCTGCACAGCCTGCGCGCTGGGGAAACGGGTGTTGTTGAAACTGTTCAGATAGAGCTTGAACGATTTGCTCTCGACGATGTTGGGGGTCTCGCACGGCACTGTGAAGTGCGCCAGCGCCACCTGGGGTTTGCCGCGCTCGTTGAGCCATGACAGCTCGAACGCGGTCCAGAGGTCGGCGCCCATGAAGGGAGGGCTCCCGGTGATGCCGATCTCGGCCCGCTTGCCCGCGCGCGGGATGGGAAACAACAGCGAAGCGTCGTACTGGTCCGCATAGGCGGACGACTTGCCCAGGGGAGATTGGTCTGGTGAAGGCATGTGTACTATCAAAAGTAGAGCTGCAAGCGCTTTCTGGATAAGCGATTTAGCCTGTTTTCATTCAAATTTCCGCTCGCGCAACCATTGCGTGGCCACCCACTTTTCACCGGTCACCACGGGTGCGCCGCCGTGCAGGGTGCGGCTTGCGGGGTGGGGTTGGTCGTAGCGGAAGAACACGGCATGGCCCTGCTGCGGCGCCACTTCCAGGCGCAGGTCGGGAAACATCGTGGCGCCGCCCTCGTCAGGCGTGCTGAGGTAGATCAGCAGCGTGGCCACGCGCTGGCCGCCGCGCTGGAGCAAGGTGGGGGTGCCCGGTTCGGCCGGATCGAAATAGTCGTAGTGCGGCCGGTACTCGGCCCCGGGGCCGTAGCGCAAGACCTGCAGGCCTTCGCAGTTCTCGAGGGGCCAGCCCAGCAGGTGGGCGAGCCGTTCCTCGATGCGCTGGATCAGCGGCGTTTCGCCCCGCCGGAAGAACATGCCGTCGCTGGTGCGGTGGGCGTTGAGCTCCTCGCCTCCGGTGTGCTGCTGTACGGTCTGCGACCGCGCCATGCGGGGCCGGGCAGCGTCGATCAGGGCCGCACATTCGTCGGCACGGAGCAGGTTGCCCAGCAGAACCAGTGGGGGGGCGTTGATCGTGAGCAGGCGCTGCACCTGGTGTCCGTCCAGATCAATGCAGTGCGGGCCGCTGTGCAGGCCCTGGCCTGGCAGGGGCAGGGTGTCGGGAAAGGGCGGTGAAGCAGAAATTGCAGTGGTGACCATGGCGCTTTGTAACCCAACTCAAACCCGCCTGCGAAACACCAGCCTGTCAGGGCTGGATGCACCGGCATCGTAGGCATAGCCCTCGGCGACGAAATTTTCGAGCTGCCGGGGCGCACGGGCGCGCTGTGCAATAGCGTGGCGCGCCATCAGGCCGCGCGCACGCTTGGCGTGGAAACTGATGATCTTCCAGGCGCCGTTCTTCCAGTCCTCGAACACGCATTCGACCACGCGGGCGCGCAGCTGCTTGCGGTCGACGGACTTGAAATATTCCTGCGAGGCCAGGTTGAGCACGATGGGTGCGTCCTCGTCCTGCTGGCGTCTGTTGAGGTGCTGCGCAATGCGTGCGCCCCAGAACTGGTAGAGCGTCTGTCCCACGGGGGTGGCCAGGCGCGTGCCCATTTCCAGCCGGTAGGGCTGCATCCAGTCGAGCGGGCGCAGCACGCCGTACAGGCCGCTGAGAATGGCCAGGTGCTGCTGCGCCCAGGCCAGGTCGTCAGCGCCCAGCGTGCGTGCGTCCAGCCCTTCGTACACATCGCCATTGAAGGCCAGCAGCGCCTGGCGCGCGTTGCGTGCGCTGAACCGGCTTGACCAGGCCTGGTAGCGCGCCGCGTTCAGTGCAGCCAGGGGGTCGCTGATCTTCATCAGCGAAGCGATCTCCTGCGGCGACTTCTGGCGCAGGATCTCGATGAGCTGCCTGGACTGTGGAATGAACGGCGGCAGCGTGTGCGGCAGATCGGCAGGGATGGGGGTATCGTAGTCGAGCGATTTGGCGGGGGACAGCAGAATCAGCATGGTGTGACGGGTCTCCAAAAAGCCGCTGGCCCCAAAGCGGGGCCAGCGGTCAGTCCATCGGCACGGGCGCTGGTGGGGCGCGCGTGCGGGTTCTCAGGCGGTCGGCGGCTGGTCGAAGGGCAGCTGCATGTCGCGCAGGTCGCGGCGGGTTTCCACCAGCACCAGCGGGCCCTCGTCCAGCACCACGACCGGCGGGCGCACGCGGGGAATGTGGATGGGCCGTGGTTCGGCGGCGATGGCGGCCTGGATGGCGGCAACCTTGTCTGCGTCCGACTGCACCCACTGCAGGCCCGAACTCTGGGCCACTTGCTGCATTTCATCGACCGGCAGTACGAAGGCTGTTACGGCAGGCAGGGCGCCGTTGGTGGCGGCTGCGGGTGCTGCGACCGGCGCCGCAGGGGCCACGGGTGCAGGTGTTGCCGCCACAGGCGCTGCCATGGCTGGCGCAGGTGCTGCGGCCGTCGGTACGGGTGACGGCGCCACCGGTGCTGGTTCAGCAGCTGGGGCTGTCGGCGCTGCGGCTGCAGCGGGTGCAAAGTAGCTGCGGCGGCTGTTGTCCGGTGCCGCGGCTTCTGCAGGTGCAGGCTGGCCGGGCAACTCGAAGTCCATCATCGTGCCTTCTGCCGCTGGTGTGTCCTGGGCGTCACGGCGCTGCTCGGCGCGTTCCCCGCGCTGGCGGTCACGGCCGTAGCGGTCGCGTGAGCGGCGGGTACGGGTTTCGCCTGCCTCGCCTTGTGCAGGGGCGGCAGGCATGTCGTTGCCGGACAGGTCCAGGTCGGGGAGCGATGCCAGAGGGGCCGTGTCCACAAAGTCTGCCGGCGCATTGCTGGCTGGCTGGTTCTGGTTGCGGGGCTGGCGCTCGCGGCCTTCGCCCCGGGGCTGGCGCTCACGGCGGCCGTTGCCATTGCGGGGCGCACGTTCGCTGCGTGCCTCGTTGCGGTTGTCGCCGTCTGCGGCCTCCAGGCCCTGCACGGCTGCGGTGGCGGTCTGTGCTTCGGAGGCGGAGCGTGCCTCTGTGCCGCCCTGGCGGCCCCGGCCGCCGTCACGGCCGTCACGGCCTTCGCGGCCTTCCCGGGGCGGACGTGCGCCGCCTTCGGTGGGGCGGGCGTCCGATGGGCGTTCGCTGCGGCGGCCACGCCCTTCGGCGGCACCGTCCCGGCCATTGGCGTCACGGCTGCTGCCGCTGCGTTCGCCACGGCGGCCTCGGCCTTCACCACCTCGTCCATCCCGGCGGGGTTCGCGGGCCGGTGCTTCGGCGGCGGCGGGCGCCGGGGCCGGTGCGGGCACGGGGACAGGGGTATCGCCCATGCCGAACAGGCTCTTGAGCCAGCTGAAGAAACCTTGCTCCTGGGGGGCCGGGGGGCGTGCGGCAGGCTGCTGGGGTGCGGCGGCGGGACGCTGGGGCGCACGTGCAGCACGGGCCTCGGCCTGTGGCTCGGTGCGGGGCACGGCCTGCGGTGCCGGGGCGTCGGGCAGCACGCCCTTGATCACCGGCGTCTGCTTGTTGGTCGGCTCTTGTGAGCGGCGTGTCACGGCGGTGGGGTCTTCCACTTCTTCGGCCAGCTTGTAGCTTGCTTCGATGTGGTCCAGGCGCGGGTCGTCGTGCTTGAGGCGCTCGAGGCGGTAGTTGGGGGTTTCCAGCGTCTTGTTGGGCACCATGAGCACAGCCACGCGCTGCTTGAGTTCGATCTTGGCGATCTCGGTGCGCTTTTCGTTGAGCAGGAACGAGGCCACTTCCACCGGCACCTGGCAGTGCACGGCGGCGGTGTTGTCCTTCATGGACTCTTCCTGAATGATGCGCAGGATCTGCAGTGCCGACGATTCCGTGTCGCGGATGTGGCCCGAGCCGCCGCAGCGCGGGCAGGGGATGGACGAGCCTTCGCTCAAGGCGGGCTTGAGGCGCTGGCGGCTCATTTCCATCAGGCCGAACTTGCTGATGGTGCCGAACTGCACGCGGGCGCGGTCCTGGCGCAGGGCGTCGCGCAGGCGGTTTTCCAC
>JAMLIQ010000116.1 GCA_023954095.1 Burkholderiaceae bacterium
TTGTGGTCCAGGGTGAACCAGGTACCCACTTGCAGTTCCTGGGCCCAGGCCACCATCGCCTCGTCCACCGGCGCGCCATTGTCTGCCACCACATGAATGGAAGATGCATCAATCCCCGTCATCATTTCGATGCTGTCCGCATCCAGCGGCATGTCGCCCATCACGGCGTCGCCAATGTACTCTTCCAGGTTCGCCAGGCGCTTGGCCAGTGCCTCGATATGCTCCAGTGGAATCGCCGCCGTCTTGGACAGAAAAGCCTCGGCCAAGGTATCCGTCAGCGCCTTGATCTGAGCATCCTGCGGCGCGCCCGTCATGCCCAGCAGAGCCAACCCCTGGCGCAGGCGCTGCAGTAACCCCGGCAGGCTCTGAATAACCTGGGCGCGCTCGCTGCGGTTGGGCTTGGCGCTGGCCGCCCAGACCAGATCGGCCGCCGTCCGCTTGAAGGCGACCGTATCGGTATGCTGCGGCCCTTCACGCACCGCCGACAGCGCCAGCACCTCCGCCCAGGTCTTGAACAGAAATTCCCGGATTTCGTCGCGCACCGGCATATCCTTGAGCATGGTGCGCAATTCGATCGTGTAATTGATCGCCAGCGCCTCCTTTTGCTCCACTTGCTGGGCCACGCTCACGAGACGCGACGTCGCCTGCTTTTCCGTGAGGAACTTGGCCAGGAATTTCTCGAACTCGTCATACACCAGCTGGAACACCCGTCGCCCGGTCTCGGGGTACTGTTCGATCACTTGCACGATGCGCTTGACCTCGGCTTCCAGTGCGCTCCCCGAGATGGACGCCGCATCAAAACCCAAGGCGCATGAGCCCATGCGGTCGATCAGCTGGCGGGCAGGGTGGGTCAGGTTACTGAAAAACTCCGGCTCCGCCAATGCCACCCGCAAGACCGGCACCTGCAGGCGCGCAAACCAGACCCGCACGGCCGACGGAATGCGATCCTCCGCCAGGATGCTCTGAAACATCAAGGCCACCACCTCGATGATGGCTTTTTCACCCTCGGTGTCCGCTTTTTTCTTGAACTCCGTGGCACGGTTTCGCACCACACCAGCCAGTTGCACCACCGCCGCCGGACTGTAGTCGGGCACGGCGCCGCCCACGGTGCTGTAGTAAGTCTCCGCCTGTACACGATGGGCTGCCAAGGCATGCGCCAAGGCCGCAGAAGCGGGCGGCGCATTGACCATATCAAAACCGGTGGCAGAAGTCGTCAGAAGGCGGCGCAGCTGCCCCACCACGCCGTAGGCCCGCTGACGCGCCCTGGCCAATGGCGTCATGCCATGCATTGATCCAGGATGCGCCATGCGCGAAGGCATTCCGCGCCCCGACGCCATGCCGCGCTGCGAAGCCATCGCTTCCTGGGATTGCTCCAGTGCCCGCGAGGCCGGACCGGCTTGCAGAGCTCCGGCACCGGACGTTGGAGAGCGGTTGATCCGCACCCGCAAGTCCTGCTGCGCCTGGATCCCCTGGGCCTGCAAAAAATCATTGCATGACTGGTAAACCTTCTCCATCAGGCCCGCCAGTTCACGCTGCAACGGATCCACAATGGTTTGCAGATCTGCCCGGGGCAAGCCCACCTTGACCCAGCTCTCCACCATTTTCAAGGCAACAGTTTCCGGACGCAGGATGTCAGTGGCAGGCATCTCGGCCCCCTCCAGCGCCTGAACGCGCAGCCGCAGAGATTCGAAGTGACTGCTGACCCGCTCCATCACGGTCAAGGCCATGCGTGAAGCGAGAATCTTGTTTTCGACGACATCGTCGTCCACCAGTTCAAAAGACAGATCAAAGCCAGGACGTCCGGACGGCGTGGCTATCGCGGCCACATCCAGGGCAGCACGCCATGCACTGGTCACACCCCGCAACCAGCCGCCGCTGCTTTGCTGGTACATCTGCCAGGCGTCACGCCGGTTTTGCATCTCGCGCTGCGTTCCGGTCTGGGACATCAGCGCGGTGAGGAACTCCATGAGGGCCTTGTCCACCCCCGACAGCCCGGTGCACAAGCCCTCCACCATGCGCTCGCGCACCTGTCTGGCCAGCCTGCGCTGGGGATGGAGGGGTGCTGTCGGCATGTGCATCACCCGATATTAATCCGGGACGACGATGGATGGGTCAGACCGTCGCTCCGGCATTCGGATCATTGGGGTCTCCCTCCTTGCGCGTCGTCTTGATCAGGTCTTCACGCCGGACTCCCAGCCACATGGCAATCGCCGCAGCCACAAACACCGAGGAATAGATACCGAACAGGATGCCGATGGTCAGTGCCAAGGCGAAATAGTGGAGGCTGGGGCCGCCAAAAAACAACATCGACAACACCATCGCCTCGGTCGATGCATGGGTGATGATGGTGCGGCTCATGGTGCTGGTGATGGCATGATCGATCACCTCGTGCGTGCTCATCTTGCGATAACGACGGAACGCCTCTCGAATCCGGTCAAAAATCACGACCGACTCGTTCACCGAATACCCCAGCACCGCCAGCACGGCCGCCAGCACGGAGAGCGAAAACTCCCATTGGAAGAACGCGAAAAACCCCAGGATGATGACCACATCGTGCAGATTGGCAATGATGGCGGCAATGCCGAATTTCCACTCGAAACGCAGCGCCAGATACACCACGATGCCCAGCACCACCATGCCCAGCGCCATCAGGCCGCCATGCACCAGTTCCTCGCCCACCTGGGGCCCGACGAACTCGGTACGGCGCAGACTCACTTCGGGATCGGCCGCCTTGAGCGCACCAATCACCTGTTCGCTCTGCTGCGCCGAGGAAATGCCTTTTTGCACCGGAAGGCGGATCATCACGTCGCGCGCAGTGCCGAAGTTCTGCACCTGCACGTCCGAATAACCCAAGCCAGTCACGGTCTCCCGCACCTTGGCCAGTTCAGCAGGCTGGCTGTAGGCCACCTCCATCACCGTACCGCCGGTGAACTCCACCGACAGATGCAACCCGCGTGAGAAAAGGAAGAAAACCGCCAGAGCGAAAGTAATGAAGGAAATCGCGTTGAACACCAACGCGTGCTTCATGAAAGGGATGTCTTTTTTAATGCGGAAGAATTCCATGGTCTTCCTCCTTTATTCCGGACGGGTCAAGGCCGTCGCCGTGTTTTCGGGCTTCCAGATCTGGCCAATCGACAGGCTCCGGAGCTTCTTCTTGCCGCCGTACCAGAGATTGACCAGGCCGCGCGAGAAGAACACGGCGGAGAACATGCTGGTGAGAATGCCGATGCAGTGCACCACGGCAAAGCCGCGCACCGGCCCCGAACCAAAGGCCAGCAAAGCCAGGCCCGCAATCAGCGTGGTCACGTTCGAATCGAAAATGGTGGCCCACGCACGTTCATAGCCGGTTTGAATGGCCATCTGGGGCGAAGACCCGTCGCGCAGCTCTTCACGGATGCGCTCGTTGATCAGCACGTTGGAATCAATGGCCACGCCCAGTGCCAGCGCCATGGCGGCAATACCGGGCAGCGTGAGGGTGGCCTGCAGCATGGATAGCACAGCGATCAGCATGAGTACGTTGACGCCCAGGGCGATGCTGGAGAACACGCCAAACAGCATGTAGTAGACACACATGAAGGCCGCGATGGCCAGCATGCCCCACACCACGCTGTTGATGCCGCGCGCGATATTGTCCGCACCCAGGCTGGGGCCAATGGTGAACTCTTCAATGATTTCCATGGGTGCAGCCAGCGAACCGGCGCGCAGCAGCAGGGCGGTGTCGTTGGCTTCCATGGTGGTCATCCGGCCCGAAATCTGCACCCGCCCGCCGCCGATCTCGGAACGGATCACAGGCGCGGTCACGACCTCGCCCTTGCCCTTTTCGAACAGGATGATGGCCATGCGCTTGTTGATGTTCTCCCGCGTCACATCACGGAAGATGCGTGCGCCTTTGGCATCGAGGGTGAGGTTGACCGTGGGCTCCTGCGTCTGGCCATCAAAGCCTGGCTGCGCGTCGGTCAGGTTCTCGCCGGTCAGGATGACCTGTTTCTTCACGATCACCGGCTGGCCGTTGCGCTCCAGATAGCGCTCCGAACCAAACGGCACCGGGCCCTGGCCGGACTCTGCGGCCCGCGCCTCGGTGCCTTCGTCCACCAGGCGCACTTCCAGCGTGGCAGTGCGGCCCAGAATGTCCTTGGCCTTGGCCGTGTCCTGCACGCCAGGCAGCTGCACGACGATGCGGTCCAGGCCCTGCTGCTGGATCACCGGCTCGGCCACACCAAGCTCGTTGATACGGTTGTGCAGCGTGGTGATGTTCTGCTTGAGCGCCTGCTCCTGCACGCGGCGCGCCGCCTCGGGCTTGATGGAGACACGCAGTTTGAACTCGGTCCCCTCGGGCACCGTCGTCACCTGCAGATCAGGAAACTGATCGGCGATCAGGTTGCTGGCCGCGGTGCGCGTGGCTTCGTCGCGCACCTTGATGTCCACGGTCTGGCCATCGCGGCTGATGCCGCCGTGGCGGATGTTCTTGTCGCGCAGCGTGCTGCGCAGATCGCCGGCGTACGACTCGGCCTTCTTGGTCAGCGCCGCCTGCATGTCCACCTGCAACATGAAATGCACACCGCCGCGCAGGTCCAGCCCCAGATACATCGGCTGCGCATGCAAGGCGGTCAACCAGGTGGGCGAGCGTGAAATCAGGTTCAGCGCCACGATGTAGCTCGGGTCTTGCGGATCAGGAATCAATGCCTTCTGGATCGCGTCCTTGGCCTTGAGCTGGTTGTCCGGCGTATCGAAGCGGGCGCGCACCGAGTTGCCGTCCAGGCTGACGAAATCGGGCGTGAGGGCGGCCGCCTTGAGCGCTTCTTCCACGCGCTGCAGCACCGCCCCATCCACCTTGACGGTCGCCTTGCCCGACGACACCTGCACGGCAGGCGCCTCACCAAAGAAATTGGGCAGGGTGTAGAGCACCCCCACCAGCAACGCAACCACCAGGATCGCGTACTTCCAGACCGGATAACGGTTCATGATCGCACTTTTACCTCAAGGACAGGGACAGGACAGGCCGCTGTGCAGCCGTCCCCCGGCTTCACCGCTCGCTCTTATTTGATGGTGCCCTTGGGCAGCACCTGCACCACGGCGGCACGCTGCACCTGCACTTCCACACCCGAGGCGATCTCGATATGCAGGTATTGCTCGGTCAGGCGAGCGACCTTGCCCAGGATGCCGCCGCCAATCACCACTTCATCGCCCTTGGCGATGGCTTCGATCATGGCGCGGTGCTCTTTCTGGCGTTTCATCTGGGGCCGGATCATGACGAAATACAGCACCACGAACATCAGCACCAAGGGCAGCATGCCCGTCAGCGAGGACATGATGTCACCGCCGCCCGCAGCGGCAGCAGGAGCGGTTTGGGCGAAAGCAGAAGAAATAAACACAGGCAGAACTCCAGAATGGATGGTCAAGAGGGACACGCGAAAACGCGCGCAGACGCAACGGCGCCTGCGCGGCGCGGAATCGGGCATTGTATGCGGGGACCCCGCGCACCTTCCAAGCCCTTGTCTTGCACTTCGCAGGCAAGTGTTTTTTCAAGGATTTATACAAAAACAGCCTCCAACGCTTGTCGTATGAGCGCTGAAAGCTATTAATTTGGTAGCATTCTGCCGAATGCCTGCAGCGAACCCGCCGGTGCTCAGGCCGCCTGACGCTCGGCCGGGCTGCGCCACTGGGCCATCAAGCGATCCCACTGGGCGCGTGCAGCCTGCAGGTGGCGTTCCTTGACATGGCCATAGCCCCGGATGTGCTCCGGGATCTGCGCAATTTCCACGGCCAGGGCCAGGCGCTCGGGCGTCAGGCCCGCAATCAATTCCTCCATGCATTCGCGGTACTGCGCGATCAATGCGCGCTCCACGCGGCGCTCTTCGGTTTTGCCGAACATGTCCAGCGCGCTGCCCCGCAATCCCTTCAGGCGCGACAACAGCCCCAGGGCCTTGCGCATCCAGGGCCCGAACGACTGCTTGACCAACTCGCCCTTGTCATTGCGCTTGGCCAGCAGGGGCGGCGCCATGTGGTGAACGATCTTGTAGTCGCCCTCGAACATGCTGGCAATCCGGTCGGTAAATGCCTTGTCGGTGTGCAGGCGCGCCACTTCATATTCGTCCTTGTAGGCCATGAGCTTGAACAGGTACTTGGCCACCGCCTCGGTCAGGCGCGTGCCCGTACCCAGCCGCAATTCAGCAGTCTGCACTTTTTCGACAAAGGCCTGGTACTCGGCCGCGTAAGCGGCATTCTGGTAACCGGTGAGGTATTCGATGCGCTGCGACACCACTTCCACCAGCGTGGGCTTCTTCACGAAGGCAATCACCTGCGCGGCCTGGAACAGCGCCTGCACCGCGGCCAGATCGTGCGCGCAGCGGCGCCCCCACTCAAAGGCAGCCTTGTTGTTCTCCACCTGCACGCCATTGAGCTCCATGGCACGCATCAGCGCGGCCAGCGACAGCGGCACCCGGCCCTTTTGCCAGGCATAGCCCAGCAGCAGCGGATTGGTATAGATGCTGTCGCCCAGCAACTGCATGGCGACCTGCTCGGCATCAAAACGGCCCACCAGGGCCTCGCCCACAGCCGCCACGACAGCGCTCTCGCAGTTGCCCCCCGGGAACTGCCAGTCCGGGTTGTGCACAAACGCTGCCGTGGGCGTTCCATGGATGTTCAGGGCCACAAAGGTGCGGCCCGGCTGCATGACCGCCAGGGTGTACTTGTTCGCGGCCACAATGGCATCGCAGCCAATCACCAGATCGGCCTTGGCCGTGTCCACCTTGGTGGTGAAGATCGCCTCGGGTGTATTGGCAATCTGGATATGGCTCCAGGTGGCGCCGCCCTTTTGCGCCAGACCACCCGCATCCTGCGTGACCACGCCCTTGCCGTCGAGGTGCGCGGCCATGCCCAGCAGCGAGCCAATGGTGATGACGCCCGTGCCGCCCACGCCGCCCACCACGATGCCCCAGGCGCTGTCGGCCTGTGGCAGCACCGGTTCGGGCAGCGGCGGCAGGCCGGAGAGATCACCCTTTTTCTCTTTCTTGGGCTTCTTGAGCTTGCCGCCTTCGATGGTGACAAAGCTCGGGCAAAAGCCGTTGACGCAGGAGTAGTCCTTGTTGCAGGTGCTCTGGTTGATGCGGCGCTTGCGGCCGAACGGGGTTTCCACTGGCTCCACGCTCAGGCAGTTCGACTTGACCGAGCAGTCGCCACAGCCCTCGCACACGGCTTCATTGATGACCACGGTCTTGTCGGGCGTGGCCAGCAGGCCGCGCTTGCGGCGACGGCGTTTTTCGGTGGCGCAGGTCTGGTCGTAGATCAGCACGCTGCAGCCCTTGATCTCGCGCAGTTCGCGCTGGATACGGTCCAGCTCGTCGCGGTGGTGCACCGTGACACCATCGGCCAGCGCCACGCCCGCGTATTTCTGGGGCTCGTCGGTGACGATGACGATCTTCACTGCCCCTTCGGACTTGACGCTGTGCATGATCTGCAGCACCGAGTGCCCCTCGGGCCGCTCGCCCACCTGCTGGCCGCCGGTCATGGCCACGGCGTCGTTGTACAGAATCTTGTAGGTGATGTTCACCCCGGCGGCGATGGACTGGCGGATGGCCAGCAGGCCGCTGTGGAAGTAGGTGCCGTCGCCCAGGTTGGCGAACACATGCGCATCCTGGGTGAACGGCGCCTGGCCCACCCAGGTCACGCCCTCGCCGCCCATCTGCGTGAAGGTGCTGGTACTGCGGTCCATCCACACCGTCATGTAGTGGCAGCCAATGCCGGCCACAGCGCGCGAGCCCTCGGGCACGCGGGTGCTGGTGTTGTGCGGGCAGCCGCTGCAGAACCAGGGCGCGCGCTCGCCAGTATCGGCCTTCAGCTCGGTCATGGCGCGCTCGCGGGCGTCGATGGTGGCGATGCGCGACTCCATGCGGGCCACGATGTCGCTGGACACC
>JAMLIQ010000117.1 GCA_023954095.1 Burkholderiaceae bacterium
TCTGCACCGCCAGCGGCACCGGATACACCGGCAGCGCCACACTGGCGGCCAGCGGAAGCGCAACGCGTGTCGTGGGTTGCCTGATGGCACTCGGGTGCGAATTAATGTTGGGGATTGAGGATGGCGACCACGATCAGATTTGAGGTCTCTTATGGCCAACTTGCGGTCTTCGTCAGTAGCCTGTCGCAACCGTTTAACGACTGGACAGATCAGCACGTTGCACAAGGATTTGCGTGGCGGCCTGGGAGCGTGTCGTTCCGTACGATATCTGAGGTCGGCACACACCTTGTCGATATTGAAGTTGTTGATCGTCTGAACGCTGTGCATCCCAACGCTTTGCGTGCGGTCGAGGTTCCATTCAAGGTTCCAACCGATGGCGAGATCGAAATCGGCAGCATCGCTGAGACGGTACCCCTAACTCTCCCTGCAGGATCCTTTGTGCTGCGTTGTGAGTTCTTGCGATCATCTGGTGAGGATGGCAACCGCGTCCGGTTGATCTTCGCGAAACTGGAGGCACCGCGCTTCGCAGTTGTTCGTGCCGACCAGGAGTTAGCAGTAAGCGAAGAGCTGCTAACTACTGCGGAGCCCGCGCCTGGTTGATCCCATTCACCCTTCGTGCCCCGCCTCCAACTGCCTGACCGCCTCAGCCGCATCGATGATGTGGATGCCCTGATGGCTGCACAGGGGCAGCAGATGCATGCGATCTCCCGAGAAGATCATTCTTCGGCGCGCACGGCCGTTGCTTGCCGACTACACACCGGGCACCTCAGGCCAAAAGGCAAGCTCACCGAATACATCTACCTCAACAGTAAACGCGTCGCGCAGAAGGAGACCGCCCGATGAGCCGCACCGCTGTCCCCCTGCTGCACACCTGCGGCCAGCGCCTGCTGGCAGCGCTGCTTGCCCTGCTGACCCTGCTTATGGTGTCGGCCCCGGCGCACGCCCAGTCCAACAACGCCACCTTCATCTCGCAAAACGTACAAGTATGTGGATCCGGATGGGAGGTCGCCCGTGCTGGTATGGACGCTGCGAGGGGCTGGGGTGCTGGTTGTGGCTGCGGCCCGGGGGAGTGGGGTGGCGGCGAATGGGGTGAAGGAAACTGCAAACCCTGTTCCTTTGACAATGGCTCGGGTGATTCCAAATGGGACGCCTGCGACTACACTGGGCAGGCCAGGGGTCGGCGATGTATTTGTGACTGGTGCATCAGACATAGCTGGTATGAATTCAAAGCAGATTGCGCAGCGTCTCACTATCCCAGAGAGCCCCACTGGGTTTAGAGTAATCGAGTTTGCGACGCCAAAGTCGGGTGTGGCGTCGCCGGTGTTTCGCAGCGATCCTGGTTTTGTTGGTGGGGGGCGTACTGCAGGGGGAGCACGAGAGTTTGTGATTCCGAATGGTCCCATTCCATCTGACGCAATTATCCGGACAGCGCCATGAAGCTATTGCCTACGGAAACCCGTCTGATGGGTAAATGGCTATCCAGGGACGGTTGTGTCGTCGCGGATGACGTTTGTGCTCGGATCGAGGAGCTAACTCGATTGCATCTGCGGGAGCTTGGGCGTGATGCGAGTGGATGGGACGCGCTCTTCGTGGATCCCGATGATGGGCGTTTCTGGGAGTTAATCTATCCCGAGAGTGGCCTTCACGGTGGTGGTGCCCCTGAACTTCGAAATCTCTCAGCGGCGCAAGCGAAGGTGAAGTATGGCGGAATCGTCTCCGACGAAAACTGATTATTTGCCGCAGCCTCCAGCAGGCGTAGCGAGGCTTGATACTGAAATCTTCAACTGCTTTTGTGACCCCAGTCGAGCCTGACATGTCGGCTGCAGACCACTCATGGGCGCGGCCATCACCCGTTGTTATTGTTGTTATTGTTATTGTTATTGTTGTTGTTGTTGTTGTTATTGCTGCTGCGTCCCTTGTCCCGTTCCTTGTCCCGTTCCTTGGCCGGTAGCTGGCCGGGCAGGGTGAGGAACAACCCGGCGGTTCCCAGCATGACCAACTGCGCATTGCGGCTGTAGGTGGCGCTGTCGATGGCTGAGAGCTTGGCGCCGTTGCACCACAGGGTCTGGATCTGGCGTGCCTGCGGCACGTCGTAGCTTTGCACCACCTTTCCCCCCGCGTGGCACGTGATGCGGCCCTCCTGGTAGATCAGGTGGTCCTGCTTGCCGCGCGCGGCGTCGGCCAGCCAGCGCACCAGCGTTTCCTCCAGCGGTGTGCGCTCGGGGCCGTCTTCCAGCCGCAAAGCGTTCAGAAAGCATTCCACGGTGTAGGCGGTGCGCTGCAGGTCGTTGGTGTTCATGTCAGTTATCCATAGCGCTGCGCGCCACCCGCATCGCATGAAACGGGCGCGGCCCAAGCCAGGGCTCCCGCGCAAGGGCCGCCCCGCCGCGCTGGGAGCGTCCCCCTGCCCGCAGCGCACAGCGCTGCGAGAGCGGGGGGAAGGCCCGCAGGGCCTCAGGGGGGTGTGTCATTTTAGGTAGTGGAATTCGAAGTTCTGGAACGGCAGATTGGCCGTCTGCACATGGTAGAAGGCGTTGGCCTTCTGCTTCTGGTAGTGGTATTCGCGCAAAAAGTAGGTGGTGACGAACAGGTTGTTGAGCACGCCGCGCTGGTAGTGCGCGCGGTGCAGGTCGATGATGCCGGACAGGTCCACTTGCGCGAAGTCATCACCACAGAGCAGGCTGGGCTGCAGGAAGTCCGCATAGAGCTGGTAGGTGAACACATGGGCCTGCTTGGTGCGCTGTTCGTCGCCATAGACCACGGGCGTGTCGCGCAGCATCTGCAGGTAGACGGTGTTGCGCACGGCCTCGGGGCAGTTCTGCGCCAGCAGGTCGCGGCGCAGGTGCAGTTGCACGCGGTCGCCGGGCACCAGGGTGTGCAGGCTGCGCTGGGTTTTGAGCAGCTGCGATTCGAGTGCGATGGCCTCGCCATGGAGTTCGAGCACGAAGGCGCTGCCATCGAACAGTGCCTGCAGCACCGGGTCGGCCTCGATGAGGGCGGGCAGGGTGTTTTTTTCTTCGCCCAGGTCGCGGGGCAGCACCAGGCGGCGCGCGGCGGGCCGGGATGCGGGTTGCGCGAAGGCCAGGCCGGGGTGCGTGGCCAGCTGGTATTGCTGCGCGTAGTCGTGCTGCACGTCGGGCGGGTCGGCGGGGTAGGTGAGCGGGTTGTCGGCGTAGATGCGCTTTTGCAAACCGCAGGTGTAGGAGCGGCCGCTCTGGTTCTGGTGCTTCACCACCGGGCAGCCGGTGTGGCAGGTGGAGAGGTGGCCGCAGCCCTGGCAGGCGCTGTCGAAGCCGTGCGCCTGGTGCACCGCACGGATTTTGCGCGCACCGTTGTCCAGGATGTTGAGGATGGGCTGCTCGAACACGTTGCCGTAGCGGAATTCCGGAATGCCCTGGCCGCGCACGCAGGAGTACACCGAGCCGTCGCTCTGCAGCAGGTAGAAGCGCTCGCCGCAGTTGGCGGCGTTGGTGCAGTAGCCGGGCGTGAACTCGTCGAACCAGTGGCGGCGCAGGCCTTCCTCCAGCTCGGTGCCCATGAAGGCCGCGTGCAGCGTGTCGTACAGCCGCTGCTGCTGCTCGGGCGTGGCCGGGGTGAGCACGGCCTCGCCCTTGGCGGCGCGGTTGAGCTCGGAGCCGAAGGCGAACATCAGGTTGAACTGGTTCATGTCGAAACCCAGCTCGCGGTGGATGAACCAGATGTCGTCCACCAGCGCCTGCATGTCCTGCAGGTGCTCGCTGCTGAGCGTGGCGGAGATCTTCTTGGCGTGCGGGTAGCGCGCCAGCAGGCGGATGTTCTCCAGCGTGCGCGGCAGCCAGCCGGTGCCGCCGCGCGTGGTGCGGTGGCGCTCGTGCAGGGCCAGCGGCAGGTCGATGCTGGCGCTGATGGACACCTTGTGCCGGTCGAACAAGTCGTAGAGCGGCGCGAACTTGAACAGGTTGGTCTTGATGTGCGGCGCCGACTTGCGGTGCCCCAGGGCACCCAGCGCATCGAAATGCGCGCGGTAGTGCGCGCGAATCATGCCGAACAGCGCATCGAGCACGTCCGGCGGCAGCGTGGTCACCTCGCCGCCGTGCAGCGAGACGTTGAAGGCCAGCACGCCGGCCGCGCGCAGCGCATCGAGCGTGTGGCGCAGCGTGTGCACGGCCTGCTGTGCGTCGCGCTTGAGCGCGGCCTCGCTGGTCTGCTTGCCCAGGTAGCAGTAGCTGCAGCTCAGGTTGCAGCACAGCGTGGGCACATAGAGCAGGTGGATGGAGCGCTCGAATACGGGTGCCGGGGGCGCCGCGAGGGGTTCCATGCTCACGACTCCTCCAGCGGCGTGGCGGGTGCGGCCTTGCGCACGTGCTCGACGATGCGGGCCGACACCTTCTCGAACTTGGTGGCCTTGTTCCTGGTGATCTTGTCGGGCTTGCGCGCATTGGTCGGGAACTTGTTGCGCTCGATCCGCAGTACCGGGCCTTCGGCGCCAAAGAGTTCGAGCGTGCCGCGCGAGCGCGACAGGGCCATGCGCCGCACGTTGCCGTAGTAGACGATGGTGCTGCCGCACAGCAGATAGCGCGGCCCGAGCTGCAGGTAACGGCCGACGGTGAAGCGTGCCAGCAGCGGCACCAGCCACAGCAGCGCACCCGCCGGAAACGCCAGCACCGTGGCCAGCAGTGCTGCGGCCGCGCTGGCGTAGGTGAAGCGGCGGCGCGCCGGGCTGACCAGCGGGGGGCCGCCGTGCGGGTATTTGAAAAGCGCGAATTCGGGGGCGGCCATGGTCGTGGAGGAGCAGGGTGTGGTCAGTAGCTGCGCCCGCCTTTGTACATCGCATGCTGGCGCCGCTGCAAGGTGGCGACTTCGCCCAGGCGCGCCATGGCCGAACCTGCGTGCGCGTGGGTGATGGCCAGGCCCAAGGCGTCGGCGGCGTCCTGGCCGGGCAGTCCGGGCAGGTGGAGCAGGCGGCGCACCATCTCCTGCACCTGGGCTTTGGCGGCCCGGCCATGGCCGACCACGGCCTTTTTCATCTGCAGCGCGGTGTATTCGGCCACTGGCAGGCCGCGCGCCACCAGCGCGGTAATGCAGGCGCCGCGCGCCTGGCCCAGCAGCAGGGTGGACTGCGGGTTGACGTTGACGAAGACGATCTCCACCGTGGCCACATCGGGCTGGTAGCGGGCGGCCACCTCGCCAATGCCGTCAAACAGCACCTTCAGGCGCCCGGGCAGGTCGCCCAGGGCCAGTTGCGTGGTGCGGATGGTGCCACTGGCCACGTAGGTGAGCTGGTGTCCGTCCACGTCTACCACGCCAAAACCGGTGGTCTGCAGGCCGGGGTCGATGCCAAGGATTCTCATGTACTATGAAATTAATAGCTATTTGCGCTTACTGGATAAGCGTTGGAGGCTATTTTGCCTATAAACCAAAATACCAGCGCACCGAGTGGAAGAACACCGGTGCGGCAAAGCACAGCGCGTCCACGCGGTCGAGCAGACCGCCAGCGCCCGTGACCGACTGGCCCTGCATGCCCCAGTTGGTGATGCCCCGGTCGCGCTTGAGGGCCTTCATCACCAGATGCCCCAGGCTCCCGGCCACGCAGGCCAGCAGTGCCATGCCCAGGGCCTGGCCGGGTTTGAAGGGCGTGATGAACGACAGCAGCCCACCCACCAGGCCGCCCACGCCCACCCCGGCCAGCCAGGCCGCCCACTGGAACCCCTGGCTGACCCGGGGTGCCACCGGCTTGTGCGGCAGGCGCTGGCCCAGCAGGTGCTGCACCACCATGCAGGTCTGCACGACCAGCACCAGGAAGAAAACCAGAAAGGCGCCCTTGCCCTCGTAGTGCGGAAAGTCCAGCAGCAGCAGCGCCGGCACATGGCTCATGCCGTACACGCAGACCATGATGCCCCACTGCAGCTTGGCACTGCGCTCCAGAAAGCGCTCGGGGTCGTTGGCCAGTGCGCTCACCACGGGCAGCGCCAGAAACACATACACGGGGATGAACACCGTGAACAGGTCGAAATGCCGCGCACCCACAAGAATGAATTGCAGCGGCAGCACCACAAAGAAGGCCAGCACCAGGCTGCGGTGGTCGCCGCGCCGTGTGGGCGAGAGGGTGATGAATTCGCGCAGCGTAAAAAACGAGACCAGGGCAAACAGCACCGTGGCCATGGTTTCGCCCAGCGCCCAGCCCACCCAGAACACTGTGGCCATGGCCCAGGAGGTTTGCAGCAGGCCACGCAGGCGCCGGGCCGCCATCTTGCGCGCCGGGCCGTCGCGACCCTCGTTGCGCGCTTCGCGCAGGCTGCGCACAAAGGCCCAGAGCGAGACAAGCGCCAGTACGCCGAACAGAACCAGAAACAGCGCCCCGATTTGCTGGGTGGTGGTGAGGCTGCGCAGAAACGTGTTCATCTACACCTCCCGCAACGCCATCACGGCGCGCCGGGCCCGGTCGAGAAAGGGACGGCGCGCTTCGCCAGGCTCCAGCTGGACCGGTGCGCCGAAGGTCACCGAGCACAGGATGGGCACGGGCACCACCTCGCCCTTGGGAATGACGCGCTGCACGTTGTTGATCCAGGCGGGCACCAGCACCACCTGCGGAAACATCTGGGCCAGCCGGAACAGGCCCGACTTGAAGGGCTGCGGATCGTCGCCATGGCCGCGCGTGCCCTCGGGGAAGATGATGATCGAATCGCCACTCCCGAGCGCCCGCACCAGCGGCGCCAGCGGGTCGTTCTCGGGCAGGGCGGCGCGCAGGGCCTCGGGGCTGGGCGCGGGTTCGGGTGTTGGCGGAACGGGGTCTGGCCCGCCCGCCGTGCCGTCGGCGCTGTCGTGGGCGGGGGCTGCAGGGGCAGGCGGTGGCGTGGCGGCCTGGCGCTCGACATAGATGGCGTTGAACACCGCAGTGGTGATCCATTGCCGGAACGGTGTTTTGGTCCAGTAGTCGCGTGCGGCAATCGGCCGGGTGATGCTGCGCAGCTCTTCGGGCAGGGCGGCCCAGATCAGTACCAGGTCGGCGTGGCTCTGGTGGTTGGCAAAGTAGATGCGCTGCTCCGCCTTGGGCGGGCAGCCGTACCAGCGTGCCTGTGAGCCGGTGAGCAGCCGCACCAGGCCCAGCAGGAAGAAACCCATCATCTTGGCAAGCATGGGGAGATGATACGGGGCCATGAGAAGGTGCTGGCCTGAGGGGTGGAAGCGGCTTCGAAAAACGTGTGGCTACACGTTCTGGCTGCGTCGATGGAGATCACCTGTGCGCCGTCGGCACCCAGCAAAAAAAACCGCAGGCGGTAAGACCTGCGGGTTTTGGGGAGTGGAGGCGGGCGCCTCAGGGCAGGTACCGGCCTGCCCAGGGAGCAATTACATGCCCATGCCGCCCATGCCGCCCATACCGCCCATGTCGGGCATGCCGCCGCCAGCAGCGGCTTCTTCCTTCGGCGACTCGGCCACCATGCACTCGGTCGTCAGCATCAGCGCGGACACCGAAGCGGCGTTCTGCAGTGCGGTGCGGGTCACCTTGGTCGGGTCCAGAATGCCCATTTCGATCATGTCGCCATAGGTGTCGTTGGCAGCATTGAAACCGTAGTTGCCCTTGCCGCCCAGGACGGCGTTGACCACCACCGAGGGTTCGCCGCCGGCGTTGGCCACGATCTCGCGCAGGGGCGCTTCGATGGCCTTGAGCACCAGCTTGATACCGGCGTCCTGGTCAGCGTTGTCACCCTTGATGGTGCCTGCAGCCTGGCGTGCGCGCAGC
>JAMLIQ010000118.1 GCA_023954095.1 Burkholderiaceae bacterium
TACCCGGGCCTGCACGATGGACGGGCGAATGGGCTTGACGATGTAGTCGATGGCGCCGAGCGACAGGCCCCGGGCCTCGTCCTCCTCTTCATCGCGCGACGATACAAACAGCACCGGAATGCGGGCCGTGACCGGGTTCTGCTTCAGCCGTGAGCACACCTCGTAGCCATCCATGCCGGGCATCATCACGTCGAGCAGGATCAGGTCGGGCGGCTCGGCTGCCGTGGCCAGTGCGAGGGCGCGCTCGCCATTAATGGCTACCTTGACCCGGTAGTCCTGTTTGAGCACCGCCGAGATCACCTGCAGGTTCTCGGGAGAGTCGTCCACCACCAGAATGTTTGCCTGTGCGTGCATCAGCGGCCCCATGTTGCGTTGACGGGCGGTAAGAGCGTTACCGAATGTAGGTGCAGCCAAAAAGCATAGGGGGTTTCAGGGGAACCGGCACCGGAAACCTGCGCTGAACTGCGCTGGATCAAAACAGGCCACGCTACCTGGTGACGGCTTTGGTCAGTTGGGTGACCTTCAGAGGATTCACGGCACCAGATGCGACTGGAGCAAGGCCCTGAGCCGGAGCGGGCGCACCGGTTTGCGCAGAACGGGCACATCCCCGGGGACCTCGGTGACATGGTGCTCGTCTTCGCCTGTCATGAGCACGGCCAGTTTCATGCCGGGCTGCAGGATTTTGGCGGTGCGCAGCACACTCGTGCCATCGTGCGGTCCGGGCAAGCGCCAGTCGCTCAGCACAACATCAAAGGCGGTGCGCTCGAGTTCGTGCAGTGCCAAGGCGCCATTCTCCACCGCGGTGACACGCAGGCCCCAGCGCGACAGAAGGGAGGCCAGGGCGTTTTGCACCATGGGGTTGTCTTCCACCACCAGAACATGCCCTTGCAATGCAGCGGCAGACACCGTGCCGGCCAGGTCTGCACCTGTATCCACCGCCGGCACCGCAGGGCTGGCAATGCGTGGCACATGCAGTGCAAACGTGGTTCCACGGCCCAGCGTGGAGTGCAGCTCCACGCGATGCCCCAGCAGTACCGCCAGGCGCTGCACGGTGGCAAGACCCAGTCCGGTTCCCTGGGCGGGATCTCGTTCGTAGTTGTTGAGCTGCACGAACTCTTCAAAGACGGCTGCGTGGGCATGGGCCGGGATGCCGATACCGGTGTCGGTGACCATAATCCGCAGGCCCTCACCGTGGGGTCGCACCCCCAGAAGGACACCGCCTGTGGAGGTATAGCGGATGGCATTGCTCACCAGGTTGGCCAGCATGCGCTCCAGCAGCGCCGGGTCGCTGGATGTCCATGCCTTCGTCGGGTGCGCGCGCAGTTGCAAGCCCTTTTGTTGTGCGGCGGCTTCGTACATGTTGACCAGGCTGTGCAGCATCGATGCGATGCAGACAGGCCGGTATTGGGGTGTGACCTGTCCGGCGTCCAGCCGGGAGATGTCCATCACAACCTCCAGCAATCGGTCCAGCGACTCCATGCATTGGCCCATGCGCGCCAGTGCCTTGGGGTTGTTGTCGCCGGACGAGATCACCGACAGATAGAGCCCCATGGCCTGCAGGGGTTGGCGCAGGTCGTGGCTGGCGGCTGCAAAGAAGCGCGATTTTGCCGCGTTGGCTTCGTGCAGCGCCAGCGCCTGGGTCTGCAGTTCTTCTACCAGCGCGCTGTTCTCGTGGCGAAGCGCGATCATGCGCTGGAGGGTGCGTGCATGCTGCTTTCCGTAATACAGCAGATAGGCCAGCAACAGCAACATGCCCACGCCCAGAAACCGGCTGTCGTTATGGGTGTCGACAAGGGCGCGCAGCGCAAAAGGCGCGATCAATGTGGGCAGAAAAATCCACATGGTTCGCGGGTGGTGTGCGTGCGCCCCGATACTGCCGGCTGCTGTGCCGCCCAATACCAGGGCCCAGTAAAACGGCTGCAGTGCGCGCTGGGCGTCGAAAAAAAACACCGACGAAATGCCCCAGTAGGCTGCCAGAATGAAGGCATCCCATGCCAGGCGATCGGCCTTGTGTTCCGGGCTGGTGGGAGGGCGGCTGATGCGCAGACGGTGCGCCGCATGGTTGAACAGCAAACGCCAGGTTTGCGCCAGCACCAGCCCGGCCAGCCAGGCGGCCAGGCCCCAGGCCGGGTACCACTCGCGCATCGCGAACGCCAGGAGACTGGCCGCGACCACGTTGGTGACGATGGAGCCGCGCAATGCCCTGGGCAGTGCACCGATGCTGTCTGCAAGGATGCGCTCTGCCGGGAGGGCGCTGCCCCCCGGCGCCAGGGGCTGTGCAGGGAGCGCGGGATCAGGCCGCACTGAGCAGGGCCTGTGCCATGACCACCGCCTGCACACGGTTGGTGGCCCCCATCTTCTCGAAGATGGCGTCCAGATGGTTCTTGACGGTGGCGGGCGAGATGCCCAGGTGCTGCGCAATCACCTTGTTGGTAGCGCCTGTGGCAAGCATCTGCAAAACCGACAATTGCCGCGTCGTCAGACCGAACTGTGCCGTGCCGTTGGGTTGTGAGAGAGGCGTATCGGCGGCTTCGCAGAACACGGTCTCCCCTGCGGCGAGCTGCTGCAGTGCCTCAATGAGCGCGTCGACTTCGAGCGCCTTGGACAAATAGGCCACCAGACCGGCATCGCGTACGCGCAGGGGCAGGCTGGCATCGTCCAGGCCCGACATCAGGCCAAAGCTCACATTGCAATGCCGGGAGCGTAGCCGCTGGGCAGCGCGCAAGCCATCGGTGCCCTGGAGCCGGTAGTCCAGCAGCACCAGATCGAACACCTGCGATTCGTCCGCGAGCAGGACATCGGCCTCATCGGCCGATGCCACCGCGCAGACCCTGAGGCCCGGGGCGCGGTTTTGCAGCGCCATGGCCAGGCCATCCCGAAAAAGCGGGTGATCGTCGACCAGCAGCAGACCAAAGTCGTCCAGGGCGTTCACGGTGGCAGGTTTCCCAGGGAGGAGTGCAAAGCATAGCGCAGCCCGCTGGCCCAACCCATAGGCCGGTTGGCCCATGCAGGTCGGACGCAGCGTGCAGCCCTTCTGTGCGCCGCGTGACTTTTCGCACGCTGCTGGGCCGATCGGCCTATGGACGCCCCAGCGTGCCCATTTGACACTGGCGCCGTCCAATCCACTGAAAGGAATCGCTGATGCTGAAATTCGAAAGGGTGCGAACCATGGCCGTCGCATGGTTGGGCCTTGTGCCTGCGGCCGGTGTGCTGGCGGCTGCGGGCGTGCCCTTGAAGCAGCGGGCCTGTGCTGCAGGCGTGCATTGCACGGCAGGCGTAACGCCAGGCGTCCTGAATTCTTCTATTCCTTTCTGATTGAGATTGACCATGAAAAAAACCCGCTTTTCTCTGGCCGCCTTGGCACTGGCTGCCTGTGTTGTGCTTCCCGCTTCGGCACAGCAGTCTGCGGCTGTGCCCAGTGGCGCCGGTGTGTCCATGCTGGTGCTCGATGCGTCGGGCTCCATGTGGGGGCAGATCCAGGGGCGCGCCAAGATCGAGATCGCACGCGAGGCGGTCGGCAGCATGCTCAAAACCTGGCCGCGCAACCAGCAACTCGGTTTGATGGCCTATGGCCACCGCAGTAAAGGCAACTGCGCGGACATTGAAGTGCTCAAGGCTCCCGCAGCCGTAAATGCGGCTGCGATGCAGCAGGCCGTCAACGCCCTGCAGCCCAAGGGCATGACGCCCATCTCGGCATCCGTGCGCATGGCGGCGGAGCAACTCAAGTTCAGCGAGCGCAAGGCCACCGTCATCCTGGTGAGCGATGGCGAGGAAACCTGCCACGCCGACCCCTGCGCCCTGGGTGCCGAGCTGGAAAGGCTCGGTGTCGATTTCACGGCCCATGTCATTGGCTTTGATATCCAGAACGGCAGCAAGGCGCAGGCGCAGTTGCAGTGCCTGGCCAGCGCGACCGGGGGGCGCTACATCGATGCGCGCGATGCGGGTGAACTGAACAAGGCACTGGGTGAAGTGGCCGAGGCGCCCGCCACTCCAACACCGCCGCCCGCAAAGACTGCGTCGTACGACTTCGGTGAGGGATGCATGTTGTATGACGCCGAGAACTTCAAGGGCGCCACCTACAAGATCGAGAGCGGAACGCGCAACGATGCCATGCCCGACGGCTGGAGCAAGCGCGTAAAGTCACTCGCCTGCGCCGCCAACTGCGGTCTGCTGGGCTTTGCAGACCCAGGTTACGACGGCAAGCAACTGCATGTCGACGAAGGTGCCCGTTGGGCCAGGATGCCGGAAGACTACAGCGGTTCGTTCGGTTCCTTTGATTCGGGCTGCCGGGCTGTACTGAAGGAGTAGGCGCCCCGCCCAGCCCTCCCTGGCGGGCCTTGCCTGCCGGGCCGAACGGGTTGAAGGCGTTGCCTCCGGCCCACCATCCAGAAGGAGATAGACATGATGAATTTCAACCTGTCCGGCAGCAGCGCGGTCGCTGCAAGCGTGCTTGCGGTAGCGCTGTGGGGTGCCCCGGCCTGCCACGCGGCCGACGGAAATACCCTGCGCCTGCAAGGCACCATGCAGGTGAA
This sequence comes from Burkholderiaceae bacterium, assembly GCA_023954095.1. GTDB lineage: Bacteria > Pseudomonadota > Gammaproteobacteria > Burkholderiales > Burkholderiaceae_C > Simplicispira. The sequence goes on from JAMLIQ010000118.1 coordinate 4,533, forward strand.
CGCAGGGGAGGGCGAGCAGGCCTTGCAGTCCCACGCCACCGTGGTCGACCCCAGACTGGGCGAAAAGGCTGCAACACGCCTGGGCACGGCGCAGGGCCAGCAATCGCTGGCCGATGCCAACGCCAGCATCGGTGCCAAAAGCGGCGTCAAGGTGTCGTCCAGTGACGTGCAGGCCATGGCCAATGCCATGGCCGGCCGCACCGTCTACACCAGCCAGGCGAACCACATCAAGATCATCAACAGCTACGGCATCACGTTGGACGCCAGGTCGCCCGCGAAGCCAGGTGCGCGCGTGCAGCTCAGTCTGAGGTTTTCGGACAAGGACATGAAGCTCACGGACGGCAAGCTCGAGTACTACCCCGACAGCGGGAAATATGCCGAAAGCTACCAAAAGAAGATCACGCCCGCCGAAGTCACCATCGACAAGCTCGAGCGCAAGGACGACAAAACCTTTGTGATCTCGGGCAGCTTCAAGGTGGCCAACCTCAAGGCCGGTGTGCTGGCCAAGGAGCTGAAGGGCAAAACGCTCGATGCGGTGTCGGGCCGCTTTGATTTTCAGGAAGTGCCGATCCGGGGCAAGTGAGCGCTCTACACCCAGCCCAAGGCACCCGCCAAGGCGCCTGCGCCCAGCATCCACAGCAGGTGCAGCCGGGTGCGCCACACCAGCATGGCGGTGGCGGCGGTCAGCAGCCACAGCCGCCAGTCGGTGGCCGGTGAATCGTGCGCGCTGGCCAGCACCCAGGTGGTGGCCATGAGCAGCCCGATGACCAGCGGCGCCATCCCCTGCTTGAAGGCGCGCACGGCCCGCCGCTGGCGGTTGCGGTGCGCCCAGCGCGTGGCCAGCCACGTCAATGTAGCGCTGGGCACCATGATGCCCAGCATGCACAGCGTTGCCCCCAGCAGGCCATAGCCCCACCCGCCCGCGTTCAGCCCCACATGCCAGCCCAGCAGGGCAATGAACAGCACATTGGGGCCTGGTGCAGCCTGGGCAATGGCGATGCTGGCGCTGAACTGCATGTCGGTCAGCCATGCCTGCTGGTCCACCAGAAAGCGGTGCATGTCGGGCGCCGTGGCAATGGCGCCGCCCACGGCCAGCAGCGAGATCGACAGGTAGTACAGAAACAGGTGCAGCCAGTCGAGGGGCTGCAGAACGATGGCGTGCGTCATGGTGCGATCCTGCGCCAGGTGAGCAGGCAGGCCGTGCCGCCCACCAGCAGCAGCACCCAGTACAGCGGCAGGCGCAGCCACACCATGGCGGCAAAGGTGGCCCCTGCAACGGCTGCGCACACCCTGGAGCCCAGCGGATGGGTGCGCAGGGCTGCCACCAGCTTCAGGCCCATGCCTGCAATCAGCCCCGCCGCCACCGCGCCCATGCCGCGCAGGGCGCCCGCCATGGCCGGGTGGCTGGCCCACTGCGCGTACACCATGGCTGCCCCCAATGCCAGCACCAGCGGAAACGACAGCATGCCCGCCAGCGCCGCAAAGGCGCCGCGCAGGCCAAAGTGGCGGTCGCCAATCATGATGGACAGGTTCACCACATTGGGCCCCGGCATCACCTGGGCCACGGCCCAGTCTTCCAGGAACTCCTCGTTCGTCATCCAGCGCTTTTTCTCGACCAGTTCGCGCTGCACCACGGCCACCACGCCGCCAAAGCCTTGCAGGGCCAGCCAGGTAAAGGACCAGAACAGATCCGCCGTATTGCGCGGGCCGGGCGCCACGGGCGCGGCGCCTGGGAGGAGGGGGGCAGAGTGCATAAAATTTGAATAAAAAGTGGCTCTGGCGCTTATCCATCAAGCGCTGATAGCTATCATATCAGTAGCTATTGGGCTTGCTGCGGCAACCATCGTACGCCCATGGCACACTGCCCCGTTGTGCCCTCCACGAAAGCCTTTCCATGAAACTCATCCGTTACGGTGCGCCTGGTGAAGAGCGCCCTGGTCTGGTCGATACCCAAGGCGTGCTGCGCGACCTCTCCATGCTGCTGGCCGACATCGGCCCGGCACAGCTGGCGCCCCGCACCCTGGCGGCCCTGGCCGCCATCGATGCGTCGCGCCTGCCCGCCGTGCCAGGCCAGCCGCGCCTGGGCTGCCCTGTGGGCGGGGTGGGCAAGATCGTGTGCGTGGGCCTGAACTACCGGGACCACGCGCTGGAGGCGGGCATGCAGCCGCCGGCCGAGCCCGTGCTGTTCATGAAAGCCGTCACGGCCCTGAGCGGCCCCAACGATCCGCTGCACATTCCGCCCGGCGCACAAAAAACCGACTGGGAGGTGGAGCTGGGCATCGTCATCGGCACCCGTGCCCGCCATGTGGCCGAGGCCGATGCACTGCAGCATGTGGCAGGCTATGTGCTGGCCAACGATGTGTCCGAGCGCGCCTACCAGATCGAGCGTGGCGGCCAGTGGGACAAAGGCAAAAGCTACGACAGCTTTGCACCCATCGGCCCCTGGCTGGCCACGGCCGATGCGGTGGCCGACCCGCATGCCATCGACCTGTGGCTGGAAGTCAATGGCCAGCGTGTGCAAAGCGGCAGTACGCGCAATTTCATCTTTGGTGTGCCCACGGTGGTGTCGTACATCAGCCAGTTCATGACGCTTGAGCCTGGCGACATCGTGCTGACTGGCACCCCGGCCGGCGTGGGCCTGGGGCAAAAACCGGCGCCCTGGTACCTCAAGCCCGGCGATGTGGTGCGGCTGGGCGCGACCGGCCTGGGCGAGCAGCAGCAGAACTGCGTGGGCGGATAGCGGTCTATTTGGCCAACTGCCCGTGCAGCTTGTGGCTGGTGTTGCGCCAGCCCGCCTTGTCGGGGTACTTGACCTTGAAAATCTTCAGGTCGGCCTGTGTCTCGTACTTGGTCTTGAAAATCTTGAAGTCGGCCTGCGTCTCGTGCTGCACGAAAAACCACTTGGCGTCGCCCTCGGCCTGCTGGGCGTAGGCCACCTCGTACCAGCACAGGTCGGCCTGGGTTTCGTAGTGCACTTCGCAGACCACGGCATCGGCCAGGTTTTCGTATTTCACTTCCAGGATTTTTGCCAT
>JAMLIQ010000119.1 GCA_023954095.1 Burkholderiaceae bacterium
TCGAAATGGGCCAGCAGGGCATCGCCGAGCGCTTTGCCGAAGGCCAGCAGGCCGGCATCGAATTCCGCCTGCAGCAGTTCCAGCACGGCCTTGAGCAGATAGGCGTAATCGTCGAGATAGGCGTTCAGGTGGGCGTGGCCGTCCTTGCAGGTCGCCAGCAGGCGGCCGTTCTTCCACAAATCCTGCCTGATGAAATCCAGCGCGCGGCGTGCCGAGGCGAGCCAGTCGTCGCGCCCGAAGACGCGGCCGGCGTGGGCCATGCCCTCGATCATGAGGGCGTTCCAGCTTGTCAGGATCTTGTCGTCGCGTCCCGGGCGGATGCGCTTCCCGCGTGCTGCGAATAGTTTTTCCTTTGCCGAAATCAGCAGGCCCTCGCATTCAGCGACCGACCGTCCCAGCGCTGCGGCGACGTCGGCGAGCGGCCGCGCCACCAGCAGATGCCAGTGGCGTCCTTCGAAATTGGCCGGCTGGTCAAGACCGTAATGCGCTGCGACAACCGCATATTCCGCCGCCGTGGTGTGGCGGCTGACTTCTGCCGGCGACCACACGTAGAACTTGCCTTCCTCGTGCTCGGAGTCGGCATCCAGGGCAGAGTAATAACCGCCCTCCGGCGCCTGCATTTCGCGCATGACCCAGCCGGCGGTTTCGACTGCAACGCGCTTGAAGAGCGGATCAGCTGTTGCCCGCCAGGCATCGGCATACAGGCGCAGCAGCGGCCCGTTGTCGTAGAGCATTTTCTCGAAATGCGGGATCGCCCAGCGCTCGTCCACGCTGTAGCGGCAAAAGCCGCCGCCTAGCTGGTCGTAAAGACCACCTTGCGCCATGCAACGCAGGGTGTGCAGGGCCATCTCGCCGCAGCGCACATCGCCCGCAGCCGCATGGCGGCGCAGCAGCAGTTCCAGGTCAGCCGGATGGGGGAACTTCGGCGCACCGCCGAAGCCGCCGAAGTCCGCATCGTAGACCTGTGCGGCGCGCTCAACGGCAAGCTGCAGGGGTGCGGCGGTGAGTTCATCGACAGGCGGCCGCGCGACGGCGCCCGCCGCAAGCGCCTTGAGCAATTCGGCGTTCTGCTGCTCGATGTCGCCGCGGCGCTCGCGCCAGGCTTCCGCCACACGCTCGCACAAGTCGGGGAAGCCGGCCAGGCCGTAGCGCGGCGCCTTGGGAAAATACGTGCCACCGAAGAAGGGCGCGCCTTCAGGCGTGAGGAACATGGTGAGTGGCCAGCCGCCCGCCCGCCCGGTCAGCATCTGGTGGGCGGTCTGGTAGATCTGATCAAGGTCGGGCCGCTCCTCGCGGTCTACCTTGATGTTCACGAACAGTCGGTTCATCACTGCTGCGACTTCGGCATCCTCGAAGGATTCATGGGCCATGACATGGCACCAGTGGCAGGCGGAATAGCCGATGGAAAGCAGAATGGGCTTGCCTTCCTGTTCGGCCAGGGTGAGCGCTTCCTTACCCCAAGGACGCCAATTCACGGGGTTGTCTGCGTGTTGCTGAAGATAGGGCGAAGTTTCGCCGGCCAAAAGGTTGGGCATGGGCCGAGTTTAGCCGGCGACGACTTAAAAGTCGATTAAAACCGTCAACTATTCACCCTGGCCGTCAGGGTTATCGCCTGAGTCGACCGCTGTTGTTCTGGCATGCCTGCACGCCTGTGCTGCCGGCGCTGCGCAAGCGCTCGCACCCTGCATAGGCTTCGGCTGTGGCGCAGGCGAACTGCCCCGACACACCCGGGCTGGCCGAGCAGCCCGGCACGCTGGCGGTTGGCGCCGTGCGGCCGGATTGCATGGCTGGGGGGGCGACAGCCGGGGCCATCGTGGGCGAGGCTGGCTGAATTGGGGGCGAGGGTGCCGCAGCCCCGGGAGGATTGGCCGCGGGTGCGCCCAGCACGGGGGGCGGCGCCATCATTCTGGCGTTCCCGGCGGGGAGCTTCCCGCCCTGGCCGGCTTGGCCTCCGCCTCCAGCCTGCGGCGGCAAGGGTGGCTGCTTGCCCGGATCGATCACCGTATTCTGATCCATGCCGGGCTTGAGCTTTGGCTTCGTGAGTTGGTAGGCATATGAGGCGCTGCATACTTCACCGGAGTATTCGAGGGTCAGGCAGGCCTTGATGTGCAGCCATTCGCCAGTATTAGGATCAAGGGCAAGCTGCTCACTTTTCTGTGCCCATCCATCTGCGCTTGTCGCACCCGCCAAGGATAGCGTTTTGGGAAATGTCTTCTCCTCTTGTCCTGGCCACCCGCCGGAGGACTTAGAGCTGTATATCAGGCGCACTACCTTGTCAGCACTTTTGGCCAGCACATCGTTGTGCACGCTGACACCGATGCTGTTGCCATTGTTGGGTATCTTTACCCAGTTGTGAAGCAGGCCCGGGTGTGCGGGAGAAACGATCTTGATCAGTTTGCCGGCATTGCTCAGGATTTGGTCAACACCTTCTAACCAGGCATAAACACAATCGTCGATCTTGTGGTCGTAACCCGGCGGCTGCCATTGGGCGCAGGCCGTGATTCTCCACTGCTTGTGACTTCCCTTGCCGAAAACGATCGGCACGGTCGCCTGTCCGCCTGGGCTTAGCAGTACCGAGAGGGGGCCGGGGGGCGGAGTGGGGAAAACCTGGTCTGTTGCCTCAAAGCCTTTCCAGGTGAGCGTCACATTTTTCGTCTGCGCCAAGACATTGGGCGCTGCCTTGATGACCATGCTCGCCCCCGAAGGAGCGGGAACCTGCCAAAGCGTTTGGCCGCCGATGGGTTTTTTTGTTGCTGACGTGAAACTGACTGTCAGGGGATCGGCGGCATGAGCGCTCGAAAGAATCGCCAGGGCCAGCAAGGGAGCAATGCGGCGGGGCCGCCGGGACTGGGCATGTGCTGTTTTCAGTTCATCCGGCAAGTCAGTCATAGAGCCTCCGGGTCGAAGTGAGAATATGGGACTAGGGCCTGAGTCGCCCGCCACCACCCTGGCAGGCGCGAATTCCGACTTTGCCTGAAGCGCGCAGGCGCTCGCAGCCGGCATGGGCTTCGCGTGTTGCGCAGGAAAAGTGCCCGGGTTGTCCGGCCAGCGGCGTGCAGCCCGGAACCTGGGGCGGGGGGGCGGCGATGGGCGTGATGGTATTGGTGGGCGCTGCGGGGCCTAGCAGGGGCGGTGGCGCCATGGTTGGCGGGGCAGTCATGGCGGGAGCCGGGACGGCGGGCGCGCCTTGCATGATCGGGGGCGGCATGCCGACAGCCGGCTGCAGGGGCGGCGGGGGCGCCAGCACGCCGGGAATGGCCTCTTTGACCGGGGCGAGCGACGGGTCATATTGAAGCGGGGCCAGCAGGCAGGGCGCGTCGGAGCCGTCCTTGTTCGGGTCGGGCATGCACGATGGCAGGCTGATCTGGTGTTGCGCCGGCAGGCCGGGCTGGCTGCAATGGATTGAAAGCGGGTCCCAGCTTGCTTTGCAATTCTTCGATGATGCCGGCTTCCAGGTTCCGCCCACGCCCTGGGTCGTGCCCGGTGCCGACTTGGAGCCGACGCCGCCGTTCAGCTTGAACAGGATGTCTCCGGCCTGCTTCGACAGGACCACGAAGGCCGCCATGCCGACAGGTTCGGCCTTGCACTTGACCGTGGTGGCGACCAGGTTCTTGCCGGCCATTTTCTGCAGCAGGGATTTGCACAGGTCGACCTTCCAGGGCCGTGAGCAGAGGATGTTCTTCTCCGGACTCTGGCAGGTGCCGGTGGTGCCGTCCTTTTTCGGGCAGGGCAGGATCTTCACCTCGTCCTTGATGCTGCAGCGTTTCGTGCCGAGTTGGGCGAGGATCTTGTCGGCCATGGCCGTATCGGCCGGGTTCTTGTCCAGGCTGCAGGGCAGCTTGCCGCTGTAGGCATTCTGGCAGGCGCCGAAACCTTCGTAAGTGGTGCAAACGAGCTTGGGCGCGGCGCTGACCGTCTTCTGTTCCTTTTTACAGCCGAGCGCCTCGATTTTCTTGACGGCGTCATTCACCGCCTTTTGCGCGGCCGCATATTCGATTGCGAACTTGTCGGCCGGCGCCTGGCAGACCTGGGCCCAGGCAGTGGGCGAAGGCACCTGCTTGCCGGCATCCGCCTGGCATTTGGCGTATTGCTTGTCCAGCATGTCCTTGAACATAGGATTCTTGTATATGGGTGATTTCTTGAGGAGTTCGCAGCGGCCTGGAACGGGCGCCGGGAACGGAAACTTCACTTCCATCGCCTTTTCGCATAGCTTGGCGAATTCTTTCTTCTGCCATGCGACAGAGATGCCCTTGCCCCAGTCGGAAACGGCCCAGTCCTTGGCCATTTTATTGGCTGAACCGCCATAGACCTCACCTGCCGCCTTCATGGCGGCGCTGAAAGCCTTCACCTCCTTTTCGAATTTCTTGCGCATGTCGCCGCAAGTCTTCTCGGCCGTGCTCTTGTACTGGTTGTGGGAATCGAAATAGGAGACGCAGGGATCGCCGATGGCGGCGTTCAGGCTGCCCAGCCCCTCGCAGTTCTTGCCCAGACAGAGCGAGGTGGCGTAGTGGTACCAGGGCTGCCAGTACAGCCCGTAGTACTTGTCGTAGGGCATATGGCTGTCGTCGCCGAACAGCAGGTTTTCCACGGCGTCGGCGCCCTTCACGACGGCACCGGCGACATCCTCGGCGATCTTCTTGGCGCCGGCGAGGATTTCGCCGATGACGCTGCAGCCGATATCCTTCAATTCGCTCGCCCCGGCCGGCAGTGCGCTGCTCGGAATCAGTTCGCAAACGACTTCCGGACCGAACTGGGCCACCAGGATCGAGACCAGGCCGGGAACATCCCCGTTCTGCAGGGCCGCCAGCACCTTCTTGACCGATCCTGCCTGGTGTTCGATGACATAGCCGATCACGGGGCAGCCGAAACTCTTCACGCCCGGCGGCACGAAGACGGCGCATATCACCGTGCGTGCCAGATAGGGGCCGCCCTTGCTCAACACGACGTCCCACTTCTGCTCGTTCGCCGCCTTGACGATATCCAGGACAAGTTTTACCTCTGGACTGCCGGGGTCGAACGGAAGCGATTTCTTGACCTCCTCCTGCGCCTCCCCCTTGGCCTGGCCGACGTATCCCGTTCCCAGCGATTTCGCGCAGTACTCGACGTCGGCCCCGTGATCGAGCAGGCAAACGACAAAGGGCTTGGCCGGCGCAAGTTCCGGGCTCAACTCCTGGATGACGATATCGAGTATCGAATCCACCGTATTGTCGATGGCCACGGCGGGAAGTGCGGAAAGCCCCAGCACCAGGGCAAGGCAAAAGCGCATGGCGCGTCGCGACGGGGGGAACCAGTTCTTACCGATGTGCATGGTTGCCTCCTTGCGGGCGCTCCATGGCCGCTCATCGAATCGAGACTGAACGCACCAGTGTTGCAGGCGGGCGGTTGGCGCCAGGATTGGCGTCGATGTAGCGGAAAGTCAGTGTCGCCGGCACGGCGGTGTTGTTGATCTCCACGGTGCCGTTGCTGCTGAAGGGCGGGATGGCATCCTGGCATAGCGGAAGACCCGCTCGCCTGAAGCGTCCAGGCGATATAGCCGTCAGCACGACGCTTTCCCTGTCACCCTGGCTGGTGAAAGCCTCGATGGTGACGCTTTGCAATCCGGCAAGGTCGGGATCGACCAATTCGATGCTGACGGGGAATGTGCCGGCGCATACCGGTATGCCGGCGAGCGGAATGGCGCTGGGCATCACCGTCAGCGTCGCCAGCACGCCCGATTCGCTCGAAAACGGGTTGTCGCCCGATACGGCCGCCATCCGCCAGCCGTCCTTGGCACGGTGCATGAGGAAGGTGCTGCGCCCCGTAAACAGGCCCGGCGTGAAGTCGGCCACGCCGAAGAAGCGCTTCTCCCAGGCGGCCTGGATCATGGCGACATCGGGCCCGGCCGTCACGTTCGCCTCGAACAGATGCAGGCGGATCTGCTTCAGGCTGGTGCTGTCGCGGCGCATGCCGTCAATGAAGCGCTGGTAGCCGATCATGGCCGGGTCGAGGCGGGCCTGGATCAGGCCGATGTCGCCGGTCTCGTAGGCGCGAATGATTTCGTCGAGGGCGGCCCGCGCCGCCTTCATGTCGTCGAAGCCGGCAACGGCCGGCTTTTTCCCTTCGGCCGGGCTGGACTGCGCGAGTGCCGATGCGGCGGGCAGGCAGGCGAACAGCAGCAGGGCGATGGCGCGGACGGCTTTCATGGTTGTCCCGGATAACATGTCATGTGGATAACGCCACAGGCATCGAAGTGGCCGACGGCGGCTTCAGAACGCATAGCTCACCTGCACGCCGGCGGTCTTGTCGCGGTAGGCGATGGCCGCGCGTTCCTGGAAACTGCTCATCGCGCGCAGATACAGGCGGATGCCGCCGCGCTGACCCAGCGCGCGTCCCGCATCCAGCTGGTACCAGTGCTGCCTCAAGTCGCCGCCGGTGGCATCGTGCCCGCGGCTGCCGCCCAGGATGGCGCTCATGCGACCCCAGCTGTTCCTTTCTCCGCTCAGCACCAGGTTGAGCGTGTTCAGTGTCGCCGTGGCGCCGCTCTCGAGGTTCTGGCGCTGGACGCTGCCGGCAACGGTCGCATTGAGCATCCATGATGCCTGCACGATATCGGTCGCATCGCTCCAGTTGCGGCCATAGGCAGCGGTCCAGGTGTCCGTGCGGCTGTCCGAGCCGGCGGCGATGCTGTTGGACTGCTTGCTGTTCTGGTAGCCGAGCGAGGCATTCCAGACGGGCTTCGTGTAGGTCAGGTTCGCTCCCTGGTTCTGGCTGCGATTGACGCCGTTGCCGCCCGCCGTCCCGCCGCTGCTTTTCCCCCGCGATTCGCCGACCGAGAGGCCGAGCCCGAGGCCGGGCACGTCGGGGAAGTTGAACTGGGCGCGCAGGTTGGCGGCGTCGGTGATGCCCACGAAGGGCGTGTAGGGCGTGACCGGGGTGGGCGGAATGGTGGCCGGCGGCGGCGGCACGGGCGGCGCCGCCATCTGGTTTTCCGACCGGCGCACATCCCCAGTCAGGCTCATCCAGGAGGTGGCCAGCCAGTTGGCGTTGGCGTAGGTCTCCTTGATGCCGGCGCCGGCCAGGCCTGAGAGGCTGGCGTAATAGCGCCCCAGGTCATGGTGGCCGAGGCGGAGCCCGAGCTTGTCGCCTTGCCAGCCGCCGTCTGCAATGAACGCGCGATCGCGGTGGCCTTCCAGTCCTTTTTCCCCGAAGCGGCTCAGGCCCGCTTCGGCCTGGAGAAACAGGCGGTCCTCGCGCCAGTTCATGCCGGCAGTGGCGCTGTGCCCGCTGGTGGGCGTCAGTGCTATTGCGCCGGAACCCACCGAGTCGCCGTCCTCACGGAAGCCCTGCACTGTGGCATAGGCCTGCAGATTCTGGCTGAAGGGCCGTTCGGCTTTCAGGGCATAGACGTTCTTCAAAAACAAGCGGCGCCGGCCTTGGTCGGCCAGCGCTTCCCAGCTCTCGGCGATGACGCCGGCGGAGGCCGACAGCAGCGTTTGCCCGAAGTAGCGCTGCGCCAACGCGCCGCGCAGCGGCGTGTTGGCGCTCAGGGTCGAGTGGCTCACCGCCACGTCGCCG
>JAMLIQ010000012.1 GCA_023954095.1 Burkholderiaceae bacterium
TGCGCCAGGATGATCTGCAGACGTTCCTTGGCGACGCTGGCGGTTTTCTTCTTTTCGCCCAGCAGGAAGGAGAGGAAAGACGCCATGGCTTATTTGCTCCCGAACAGGCGCTTGAAGAAGCCGGGTTTCTCGGCATCGATGAAGCGCAGCGGTTTGTCTTCGCCCAGGAAGCGGTCGATCACATCCTTGTAGGCCTCGGAAACGTCGGTGCCCTGCAGGTGGATGGCGGGCAAACCCTGGTTGGACGCCTGCAGCACCACCTCGGATTCCGGGATGACGCCGATCAGCTTGATGCGCAGGATGTCCTGGATGTCTTCCAGGCTCAGCATCTGCCCTTCCTGCACGCGGCCGGGGTTGTAGCGGGTGATGAGCAAATGCTCCTTGATGGCTTCGCCCCCTTCGATGGCGCGCTTCGTCTTGCTGCCCAGCATGCCCAGGATGCGGTCAGAGTCGCGCACGCTCGACACCTCGGGGTTGGTCACCAGCAGGGCCTCATCGGCAAAGTGCATGGCCATGAGGGCGCCGCTCTCGATGCCGGCGGGCGAGTCGCAGACGATGTACTCGAAGTCCATTGCCGCCAGGTCTTCGAGCACCTTGCCCACGCCTTCCAGCGAGAGCGCGTCCTTGTCGCGGGTCTGGCTGGCGGCCAGCACGAACAGGTTGTCGCAGTTCTTGTCCTTGATGAGTGCCTGGTTCAGGTTGGCTTCACCCTGGATGACGTTGATCAGGTCGTACACCACGCGGCGCTCACACCCCATGATGAGGTCGAGGTTGCGCAGGCCGACGTCAAAGTCGATCACGGCGGTCTTGTGGCCGCGCAGGGCGAGGCCGGAGGAAAAGGCGGCGCTGGTGGTGGTCTTGCCCACGCCACCCTTGCCGGAGGTCACGACGACGATTTTGGCCATATGCGAGAAGTTTCTGTGGATTGGTTCAAGGAAAAAGGAAGCTTCAAAGCGGTTCGATCAGCAGTTTTTCGCCCTCGAGCCGCACCTGGGCAGGTCTGCCCAGGACGTCCGCAGGCAGCGCGGTCTCGGTCGTGCGGTAGATGCCGGCAATGGACACGAGCTGCGGCTCCAGGCAGGTGGTAAAGATGCGTGCCGCCGTGTTGCCGCGCGCCCCTGCAATGGCGCGGCCCCGCAGCGGGGCATAGACATGGATGTTGCCATCGGCAATCACTTCGGCACCAAAGCTCACCATGGCCAGGACCACCAGGTCGGCGCCGCGCGCATACACCTGCTGGCCAGAACGCAGGGGCTTGTCGACGACCACCGTGCCCGGCCCGGCCACAGGCACCTCGCGCACAACCTCTTGCACGACCGGCGTGGCGGCTTCGGTGCGGGCAGGCGGCGCATCGGGGGCGGCCACCAGGCCCGCCGCATGGGCGGCCTCCATTTGTGCGGGACTGCCGCCGCGCACGGCCACAGGCAAGGTGCGGTGCTGGCGCAGCAGGGCGGCCACTGCGTCGAAATCGATAGGTTCGGGCGTTTCGCGCAAGGCCGCCAGATCAATCAGCACGGGGTCGTTGTCAAAAAACCCGGGGTCGGCGGCCAGGCGTTCGGCCAGGTCGGCGGCCAGCACGGCGGCGTCGGTAGTCTTGAGCACCACAGCCACCACGGGCAGCGAAGCGCTCTTGAGATCAAAACTGGTGCGGGCGTGGCCCGCCGTGTCAACGGCCATGAAAAAGGGTGAGGTGCGGAAAGAAACACGCCATAGGCAAAGGCGCCCGAATGCCGCGCAGTGTACCGTGACACCCATACCCCGCCTGTAGCAAGCCGTTGCGCGGCGGCACGGCCTGCACAACGCCCAGACCCCTCGGATAATGCGCTGATGCCGCACCACCGCAAACACCACCTCGACACCCTCGCCATTTCCATCCTGCTTACCTGCTGCATGCTCTGGGGAGCCCAGCAGGTGCTGGTGAAGGCCACGGTGGCCGAGGTGGCGCCCGTGTTCCAGGCGTTTGTGCGTTTTGCCCTGGCAACCGCAGCGGTGGCGGCCTGGTGCCTGTGGCGCGGGGTGCCCCTGGGCAATGCGCGCGAGCCGGTGGGTGCCACGCGCGCCGGACTGCTGGCTGGTTCGCTGTTCGCATGCGAGTTCGCATGCATCTATGTGGGCCTGCAGTTCACCACCGCCTCGCGGTTGACGGTGTTTTTGTACTGCGCGCCGTTCTGGGTGGCGCTGCTGCTGCCGCGCTTCATTCCGGGCGAGGGCCTGCGCGGCTGGCAGTGGCTGGGCCTGGCGGGTGCTTTTGCCGGCGTGGGGCTGGCCATGGGCGACGGCCTGCTCGGCCCCGCCAATGCCGCGTTGCCTCGGGCCTGGCTGGGCGACTTGCTGGGCCTGATGGGCGGGTTGTTGTGGGCGCTGACCACCGTGGTTCTGCGCAGCACCTCGCTGGGCCAGGTGGCCCCCGCCAAGCAGCTTTTTTACCAGGTGGCCGTGAGTGCGGCCGTGCTGCCCCTGCTGTCGCTGGCACTCGGTGAGGACTGGAGCTTCGATTTCAGCACCTTCGCCACGATGTCGCTGCTGGTGCAGGCGCTGCTGGGGGCCTTTGCCAGCTACCTGGCGTGGATGTGGATGCTGGCGCACTACCCGGCGACCAAGATCTCGGTGTTTGTCTTTCTGACCCCGGTGTTTGCACTGATGTTCGGCGCCTGGTGGCTGGACGAACCCATCACGCCCGCCCTGCTGGCCGCGCTGACACTGGTGGCTGCGGGTATCGTGCTGGTGAACCGGCGGCCACGATAACGCTGGCGCCGCTGCGCCTGCCTACAGCTTGGGAATGCGCAGGCGGCTGATCATCAGCGAACCCGACAGCGCAAACAACAGCACCAATGGGTGCAGGGTAAAGCCCCCCAGCACCACCGCGCCGCCCCAGAGCTGGTCGCGCACGGCGCCCTGCCAGGCGGCCAGCGCCAGCACGGCCACCAGCACAATGGACGTGGGAATGGGCGTGCCCTCAAAATAACGCACCTTGCCATCGTCGCCCGAGAGCTGCTCGGCCGTGACGTTGTAGCGCGCCAGGCGCGATACGCCGCAGGCCACAAAGTAGGCCAGCACAATGCGGTCGTACAGCCCCTGCATGCCGCAGCCATAGGCAATGACGGCGGGCGCCACGCCAAACGAGATCACATCGGCCAGCGAATCGAGCTCACGCCCCATGGCCGAGCTTTTCTGCCGCCAGCGGGCAATGCGTCCGTCCAGCACATCGAAGACCAGTGCCGCCAGCACCAGGCCGCAGGCAAAGTAGAGGTGCAGCACATTGTGCGTTTCCAGGTAGCTCATGCTGGAGAACAAGGCCCCCACGCCGCAGACGGCATTGCCCAGCGTGAACCAGTCGGCCAGGTGGAATTCACGGATCATGGAAAAACGTTTGGGGCGGGGCATGGACATGGGCAACTTTCGCTGGAAGGCGCGGTGCAGGCACCAAGCCAGCGCGGGGGCACAGGCTTGCCCGGTCCGCGCGCAAGAGCCATTATGGCAATGCACTGCAGCCCTGCCACGGCGGACTGCACGGCAACCCACGCATACGGATGGCGCTGCGCAGGCGCTCCAGCGTCCAGCCTTCGCCCAGAAGAACCATGCGCACCATCAGGTCGTCCAGCACCGGAGGCTCCACCGCCTGGCCCAGGTAGGTGACGGCCTTGTCGCGCAAATCCACGTAGCCCCAGGCGTGCTGCCGGGCAAGCCGGTGCCACAGGGCATGCGCGCCCGGCGACTGGCGCGCTCCGGAGACCAGGCACCAGCCTTCCTGCAGCGCCCAGCGGTACACCGCACTGGCCAGGCCGCGCCGCTGGTAGGGCGTGTCGTAGCGCGAATGCGGGGCGCGCAGGTGCCGGTCCGCGCGGCGGTCAAGCTCGACCAGGCGGTTGAACACGGTGTAACCGGCCAGGCGGCGGCGCTGCAGGTCTTCCACGTACACATACCACTCGCCATCGGCCTCGCGGTAGCGCATGGCAAAGTCCGGCTGCGGCAACGCAACTGCGGGCAAGCCCCACAGGCGGTCACCCGGGCTGTGCAGGCGCTCGTAGAACCCTTCGAGCTCTTCAGCAAGGGGTTTGGCGGGTTGCAGATCCACATCGATGCGCAACTCCATCCAACCTGTAAGCCAGGCAGGCAAACCCGGCAAAAGCAGAGGCGGCAGGGCCATCTCCATGACAGTCTCCAGACAGGCAGGGCCCGCGGCCGGGGCCGCAAGGCGCAGGACTCCACCGACCGGAGAAGCCCATTGGCGGGGCCGGTGGGAACGGGGCTGTGTGGTGTTGCACGCGGCGGACGCGGTAGCGCGGGCCGGGCTGGAGATTGCGCCGACCTGCCACACCCAGGTCGACGCCGTATTAGCTGCGGGCGCTAGGGCCACCGTGACGGACGATGGCGTGGTGCCGATGCGGACACCGCCCCGCAGACGCCCCGTGGGGGCGGCCGTGGTGCAGGGAGCGGGTGTGCAGATCAGTCATGGCGCAATCGCCAGCGAGCCGGGAGCGTTCGTCAGGCGACGGACCGCATGTTAGCCCCCGCGCGATACCGCACCGGAGAAGTGCGGTATCAGGCCGCCCCCTGCGACGCCTCCCGCGCACGGGCGAACGCCTGGTACCAGTCCAGGCAGCCGGGGTTGGCCATGGCGTCCTTGTTGACCACTTTTTCGATGGGCTGGCCCAGCAGCAGCTTCTTGATGGGCAGTTCCTGCTTCTTGCCGCTCAGGGTGCGGGGCACCTCGGCCACGGCAAAGATGTCGTCGGGCACAAAGCGCGGGCTGAGCGCCGTGCGGATGGCCCCATTGATGCGCGCACGCAGCGCATCGTCCAATGTCAGGCCGGGGCGCAGCACCACGAACAGGGGCATGTAGCTCTCGCGGCCCAGGTATTCGAGATCGACCACCAGGCTGTCGAGCACTTCGGGCAGGGCCTCGACGGCGCTGTAGAGCTCGCTGGTGCCCATGCGCAGGCCGTGGCGGTTGATGGTGGCGTCGGAGCGGCCAAAAATGACGCAGCCGCCATCTTCCTGCGCGCCAATCTGGATCCAGTCGCCATGACGCCAGACCGCGCCCATCGCCGCCGGACCGTCACCGCCCCCCGGCTTGCGGCCATGGCCCGCCGGGTACATGTCGAAATAGCTGGCCAGGTAGCGCTCGCCACCTGGGTCATTCCACAGAAAGAGTGGCATCGACGGAATCGGCTGCGTGCACACCAGCTCTCCCACGGCATCGAGCACCGGGCGGCCCTGTGCGTCCCAGGCCTCGACGGCCGCGCCCAGCATGCGGCACTGCATCTTGCCAGGGGTCTGGGGCAGCTCGCGGTTGCCTCCGATGAAGGCACCGGCAAAGTCTGTACCCCCAGAGATGTTGCACCACCAGATATCACCCCCACGCTCTCCCACTGCGTGTGGATCGCTGCCCCCCGAGGGGGCCTTCGCACCTTGGGGCGGCCCGGCGGTGCTCATCGTGCCCCCACGCTCTCCCACTGCGTGTGGATCGCTGCCCCCCGAGGGGGCCTTCGCACCTTGGGGCGGCCCGGCGGTGCTCATCGCACCCCCACGCTCTCCTGCCGCAGGGGGATAGTGCCCTGCGATGGCGGCAGCCTGCGCCATGAAGCGCGTGCCCCACTGCTGCACTTCGGCCGACAGCGGCGACCCCGTGGAGCCCAGCACGCGAATGCGCGAGAGATCGCCGCAATCCTGCGGGGTGATGCCCGCCTTCATGCAGGCCGCATAAAAAGCGGCCCCCGCGCCGAAGAAGGTCACGCCGGTTTCGGACGCAAAACGCCAGAGCGAGGCCCAGTCCGGGAGCTCCTTGCTGCCGCCGGGGTTGCCGTCAAAAATGACGCAGGTGGTACCGGCCAGCAGGCCGCCCACCTGGGCGTTCCACATGACCCAGCCGGTGGAGCTGTACCAGTGGTAGCGCTCGCCCAGGCTGTTGGGCGCATAGCTGCAGCCCAGGTCGTTGTGCAGGGCGCCCAGCTGCATCTGCACCAGCACCATGCCGCCGTGTCCATGCACGATGGGCTTGGGCAGGCCGGTGGTGCCGCTGGAATAGACGATCCACAGCGGATGGTCGAACGGCAGCCACAGGGGTTCAAAGCGCTCAACGTCAGGACCAAATTGGCCTGTAGCGCTTATCCAGCTTGCGCAATCAGCTACTGAAATTGAAGCATCCAGATTGCCCAGCAGCAGCGTATGCCGCACAGTGGGCAGGGCTGCACGCAGTTCGTCCAGCACAGGCAGGCGGTCGTGGTCACGGCCGCCATAGGTCACGCCATCGACGGCAATCAACACCGTCGGCTCGATCTGGCGGAAGCGGTCGAGCACGGCATGCGTGCCCATGTCGGGCGCGCAGATGCTCCAGACACCGCCGATGCTGACCGTGGCCAGAAAAGCCACCATGGCTTCGGGCACATTGGGCAGGTAGGCGGCCACGCGGTCGCCCGGCTGCACGCCCTGGGCCTGCAGGTGCAGCGCCAGCGATGCGACCTGGCGGCGCAGTTCGGGCCAGGTCATCTCGCGGTGCTGGCGCTTTTCGTTGCTGCTGACAATCGCGGGCACGCCTGCGGCATGCGCCGCGTCCACATGGCGCAGCACTTGGCGCGCATAGTTGACCTGGGCACCCGGAAACCATTGCGCTCCGGGCATGGTGTTGCGTGCCAGCACGGCGCTGTGCGGCGTGGGCGAATGGATATCAAAGTAGTCCCACACGCTTTGCCAGAAGGCGTCGAGGTCGGTGGTGGACCAGCGCCAGAAGGCGTCGTAGTCATCAAAGGACAGGCCACGCTGTTCGCGCAGCCAGTTCTGAAAGAGGCGGATTTGGGGAAGATAAGGCGCATGCATACCCGCAGCAGGTTAGCGCGTGCGCGGTTTGGACGGCACAGGGTTTGTACGGTTGTACAAATAATTTAGACAATCGTCCAATCAGCGCCATGGCAGTGCCTTCCGCGCCCCCCAGAAACCGCTCCCGCGCGGCGGCCCACAACCGCCCCGACCGGCGTGCGGCCATTTTGCTGGCAGCCGAAAAGCTGTTTGCCGAGCACGGCTACCATGCGGTCTCCATTCGCCAGATCGCCCTGGAAGCGCAGGTGCCCCTGGCCCTGGTGGCCTACTACTATGGGCAGAAGCATGAGCTGTTTCACGCCATCTTTGCCCACTGGCGCGGCACCATCGACGCCCGCATGGAGCAGTTGCGCCAGGCCCAGGCCAGCCCCCCGGACAGCGGCCACCTGCGGCGCATCGTCGAGGCCTTTGTCAACCCCGTGCTGGCCATGCGTGCCAGCAGCGAGGGTGAGTACTACGCGCAACTGGTGGCACGCGAACTCGCCTACCGCACCCCCGATACCGAGCGCGTGCTGGTCGACTACTTCGACCCCCTGGCCCATGCCTTCATCGACGCCTTGCACGCAGCGCGCCCTGGCACCGCGCGTGCGCAGGTCGCCTGGGCCTATCAGTTCGCCATGGGTGCGCTTTTGCACCACCTGATCGACCACCGGGTGGAACGCCTCTCGCGCGGTGCCAACACATCCCACGACCCGCAGGCGGCCTCGCTGCTCATCGATTTCATGGCGGCAGGCATTGCCGCTCTGCTGCCCGTCCATCCGTCCCCCTGAAGGAGTTTTCCATGCACCGCCGTTCATTCCAGATCGCTGCCGTCGCCGCTGCCCTGTGCTGCGCCGCCACCGGCGCCAGCCATGCGCAGCAAACCCTACGGCTCACGGCGGCGGGGGGGCATCCACCGGTGTTTCTGTGGGTCAAGCTGATCGACGAGTTTTTCATTCCCGAGGTGGACAAGCGCCTGGCCGATGCGGGCGGCAAGACCAAAATTGACTGGACGCGCGCCTGGGGCGGCACCCTCATCAAGATCGGCAGCGAATCCAAGGGCATCGCCGACGGTGTGGCCGATATCGGCTTCGTCAGCACCCTGTTCGAAGCGCCGCGCTTTCCGCTGCAGAACGTGAGCTACTTCGCACCCTTCGGCTCCGAAGACATTGGCACTGTCACCAAGGTGGTCGCCCAGCTTCAGCACGACGTACCGGCGATGGGCCAGGCCTGGACCCGGAACGGGCTGGTGTACCTGGGCGGCGCGGCGCTCGATTCATACCACCTGTGGACCAACTTCCCGGTCAAGTCCATCGACGACCTCAAGGGCAAGAAAATCACCGCCCCCGGCCCCTCGGCCAACTGGGTGCAGGGCACGGGCGCGGTGGCCGTGGCCGGCAACCTGAACACCTACTACGAGGACATCAAGTCCGGCGTGTCGAACGGCGTCATCACCTTTGCCACCGGCGCCTGGGGCGCCAAGGTGCACGAGGTGGCGCCCTACATCACCAAGGTCAACTTCGGCTCCCAGTTCGCGGGCGGCATTGCCATGAACAAGGGACGCTTCGACAAACTGCCGCCCGAGGTGCAAAAGATTTTCCGCGAGGTGGGCGACGAGTACACCGCACGTTTTGCCGCTGCCCAGGGGGCTGCCGCCGCAGGCCTGCTGAAGAAAATGGAAGAGGCAGGCGCCAGGATCAGCGAACTGCCTGCCGCCGAACGCAAGCGCTGGGCCGACGCCCTGCCGCCCATGGCCACAACCTGGGCCGCCGACCTGCAGGGCAAGGGCGTGCCGGGCGAACAGGTGCTCAAAGGCTATGTCGAGGGCCTGAAAAAGGCGGGCGCGGACCTGCCCCGCGACTGGTCGGCCAAGTAAAGGACGCCTGCGCCCATGGCCTTCCCTGCAACGCCGGGCGCCGCCCCCAAGGCAGTGGCGTCCGCATCCTACGGACAGCCGCTGCCCTGGCAGTTTCACCGCGTGATCCAGGCCCTCAATGCGCTGGGCACGCTGTGGATCGTGGCGCTGATGCTGCTCATCAACACCGATGTGCTGGGCCGCAACCTGCTGGGTGCGCCGGTGCGCGGGGTGACCGAGCTGGTGTCGCTGTCCATCGTCGGTATTGTGTTTTTGCAGTTGGCCGACACCCTGCACAGCGGCCGCATCACGCGCGCCGACGTTTTGCTGCAAGGGCTGCAGCGCACGCGCCCCGTGCTGGCCGCCGTGCTGCACGCCGCGTTCCACCTGGCGGGTGCGGTGCTGATGGCGACGATTCTGTGGGCGGCCTGGCCTTCGCTGTGGGAATCGATCCAGATGCGCGAATACGTGGGCGCCATCGGTGACTTCACCGCCCCGGTCTGGCCGGTGCGGGTGCTGATGCTGGTGGGGCTCGCCGCCACGTTCGTCACCTTTGTGCTGCTGGCGCTGGCCGATGTGCGGCGCGCCATGGCGGGTCGCACGGCATGAGCCCGACACTGATTGCCTGTGCCTCGCTGGTGCTGATGCTGGCGCTGATCTGGGTCGGCATGCATGTGGCCGTGGTGCTGGCCGTCGTCTCGTTCATCGGCGTGTGGCTCATCAAGGACGATGCCGGTATTGCCGCGAATTTACTGGCGCAGGCCAGCCAGGACGCCATTGCCAGCCACATCTTTGGCGTGGTTCCGCTGTTCGTGCTCACCGGTTTCCTGGTCGCCCATGCCGACATCGGCAAGGACGCGTTCGAGGTGGCCAACCAGTTGCTGCGGCGCCTGCGCGGCGGCCTGGGCGTGGCCACGGTGGCTTCGAACGCGGTGTTTGCCGCCATCACGGGTGTGTCGATTGCCTCGGCCGCAGTGTTCACCCGCGTGGCGGTGCCCGAGATGCGGCGCTACGGCTACCACCCCCGGTTTGCGGTGGGTGTGGTCGCTGGATCGTCGGTGCTGGGCATGCTGATCCCGCCCAGCCTGCTGATGATTCTCTACGGCTTTCTGTCCAACCAGTCGGTGGGCGACCTGTTCACTGCAGGCATCGTGCCGGGCCTGCTGCTGGCGCTGGCCTACACCCTGGGCATCGTCGTGATGTCTTTCGTGTGGCCGCGCTCGGTGTACGCCAGCGGCGCACCCCAACCCATCGACGGCATGGTGCTGATGCCCATGGGTGCGCTGCTGCGCAAGCTCGTGCCCAGTGTGCTGATGATCGTGCTGGTGCTCGGCGGCCTGTACGCGGGCTACTTCACTGCCACCGAGGCCGGGGCGGTGGGTGCGCTGCTCGCACTGGTGATTGCGCTGCTGCGCCGCAAGCTCAACGCCCGCACACTGTGGAGCGTACTGACCGAGACCGGCCATGTCACGGTGTCGGTGAGCTTTCTCATCATCTGCGCCACCATCTACACACGCATGCTGGCCATGTCGGGCATGCCGCAGTTTCTGGTCGAGAGCATGGCGCAGGCGGGGCTGGGCGCCACGGCCTTTCTGATGCTCTATGTGCTGATCGTGATCGCGCTGGGCATGGTGGTCGACTCGTCGTCCATCCTGCTGATCGTGCTGCCGCTGATGCTGCCGCTGGCCGAGCAGTTCGGCATGAACCTGGTCTGGTTTGGCGTGGTGACCGTGGTGGCGGTCGAGATCGGACTGTTGACACCGCCGTTTGGCCTGTCGGTCTACGTCATCAAAAGCACGTTGCAGGACGAGAGCATCTCGCTCGGCGACATCTTCCGCGGCACAGCGCCCTTCACACTGATGATGCTGGGTGTGCTGCTGCTGCTCATCTTCTTCCCCGCCATCAGCCTCGTGCTGTTGCGCTGACCGATCCCCTGCCCAAGGAGTCTGCCCCATGCCCCGCACTTTTGTCGACCTGTCGATCTACCTGGAGAACGACATCATCTCCGACCCACCGGCCTTTGCGCCCAAGATCCAGTATTTCAGCCACGAGAACACCTTCGCGCAGATCGCACCCTTCTTTCCCGGCCTGAAGAAGGAAGACCTGCCCGACGGCGAGGGCTGGGCGGTGGAGCTGGTGCAGCTCTCCACGCACAACGGCACGCACCTCGACGCGCCCTACCACTTCCACTCGACCCAGGACAAGGCCCTGGGCACCAAAAAACCCGCCATCACCATCGACCAGGTGCCGCTGGAATGGTGCTTCCAGCCCGGAGTGAAGCTCGATTTCCGCCACTTTGCCGACGGCTACGTGGTCACGGCCAAGGATGTGGAGGCCGAACTGGACCGCATCGGCCATGTGCTGAGCCCGCTGGAGATCGTGGTGGTCAACACGCGCGCGGGCTCGCGCTACGGGCACGACGATTTTGTGAGCGCCGGGTGCGGCATGGGCTACGAGGCCACGATGTACCTGCTCGAACGCGGCGTGCGCCTGACAGGCACCGACGCCTGGAGCTGGGACGCCCCCTTTGTGCACACCGCCCAGAAGTACGGCCAGACCCACGACGCCCGCCTGATCTGGGAAGGCCACAAGGCCGGCCGCGACATCGGCTACTGCCACCTGGAAAAGCTGCACAACCTCGAAGCCCTGCCCAGCAGCGGCTTCACGCTCAGTTGCTTCCCGCACAAGATTCGCGGCGCCTCGGCGGGCTGGACGCGCGCTGTCGCCATCTTTGACGATGCCCTGCTCCCTGCCAAGGCTTGACCATGACGCACCTCAACCACACCCACGACCCGGCTGCGCGCAGCTGGGTGGACTCGGCCAATCAGCCGGGCTGCGACTTCCCGATCCAGAACCTGCCGTTCGCGGTGTTTCGCCACCACAGCGGCAACGAGCCCTGGCGGGGCGGCGTGGCGATTGGAGACCAGGTGATTGACCTGGCGCGCGTGGCGGTGGCGGGCTGCCTGGACGGCCTGGCCCACGAAGCCGCCCTGGCCGGCGCCCATCCGCAGCTCAACGAACTCATGGCCCTGGGCCCCAAGGCCTGGCAGGCGCTGCGCCAGGGGCTGTTCGCGCTGCTGCAGGACGGCGCCGAGGGCGAGGCCGTGCAGGCGCTGCGCGGCTGCCTCACGCCGCAGGTGGCCGTGGAATACACGCTGCCGGTGCGCGTGGCCAACTACACCGACTTCTACACCTCCATCCACCACGCGCGCAATGTGGGCCAGTTCATCCGGCCCGACGAGCCGCTCACGCCCAACTTCCAGTGGCTGCCCATTGCCTACCACGGCAGGGCATCGAGCGTAGTGGTCAGCGGCACGGCCTTCCACCGGCCCTGGGGCCAGGCTTTGCCCCCTGGCGCCAGCGCGCCGGTGCATGGCCCCTGCGCGCGGCTGGACTACGAGCTGGAAATGGCTATCTACGTCGGCCCGGGCAATGCGCTGGGCGAGCCCGTGCCGCTGGCGCGGGCCGAGGGGCATATCTTTGGCATGGGGCTGCTCAACGACTGGTCGGCCCGCGACCACCAGTTCTGGGAAATGGCGCCGCTGGGGCCGTTTCTGGGCAAGAACTTCTGCACCAGTGTCTCACCCTGGGTGGTGACCATGGAGGCACTGGCGCCCTTTCGCGTACCCGCGGTCGAACGTCCCGCCACCGATCCGCAGCCCCTGCCCTATCTGGACGGCCCCGGCAACCGCGCCCATGGCGGGGTGGACGTGCAGCTCGCGGTGGGGCTGGAGACGGCGCAGCACCGCCGCCAGGCGCTGCCCCCAGCCGAGCTCTCGCGCACCAGCTTTCGCCACCAGTACTGGACCGTGGCGCAAATGCTGGCGCAGCACACCGTGGGCGGCTGCAACCTGCAAAGCGGCGACCTGCTGGGCACCGGCACCATCTCGGGCCCCACACCGCAGGAAGCGGGCGCGCTGGTCGAGCTGAGCCATGCGGGCACGCAGCCCCTGCGGCTGGCAGAGACAGGCGAGGAACGCGCCTTTCTGGCCGACGGCGACACCGTCATCCTGCGCGGCTGGTGCGAGAGGCCCGGCGCAGCACGCATCGGCTTTGGTGAATGCCGGGGCACGGTGCTACCGGCCCACGCCCCCACAGCGGCGGGCTGAGACCGCTGTTTTAACGGCTGTAGACGGGCCCCGCCAAGGGCCTGTTTCGCGTAGCATCGCGGCCATCGATATACGGAGGGAAGCAGCATGGGAATGTTTGACTGGCAGGAAAAGAGCGCCGAGGTACTGGCGCAGGGGGGCGTGATCGGCCCGGATGAACGCCTGCCCTGGCCGCAGACGGCCATGATGGGCGTACAGCACGTGATTGCCATGTTCGGCGCCACGGTACTGGCACCCATCCTGATGGGGTTTGACCCGAATCTGGCCATTTTGATGAGCGGGATTGGCACGCTGATCTTCTTCGTCGTCACGGGCGGCAAGGTGCCCAGCTACCTGGGTTCGAGCTTCGCCTTCATCGGCGTCGTCATCGGTGCCACGACGTATGCGGGCCAAGGCCCCAACGCCAACCTGGGCGTAGCCTTGGGGGGCATCGTGGCCTGCGGCCTGCTCTATACGGCCATCGGGGCCATCGTGCAGATGGTCGGCACCGGCTGGATCGAGCGCGCCATGCCCCCCGTGGTCACCGGTTCGGTGGTGGCGGTGATCGGCCTGAACCTGGCCGGCATCCCCATCAAGAACATGGCGGCCAGCAATTTCGACAGCTGGATGCAGGCCGTCACCTTTGTCTGCGTGGGGCTGGTCGCCGTGCTCACCCGTGGCATGGTGCAGCGCCTGCTGATTCTGGTGGGCCTGATCGTGGCCAGCATCATTTACGCCGTGCTCACCAACGGCATGGGCCTGGGCAAGCCGCTGGACCTGTCGGCCCTGGTGGCGGCCCCCTGGTTCGGGCTGCCCGGCTTCACGGCGCCTGTGTTCAGTGGCCCGGCCATGCTGCTCATCGCACCGGTGGCCATCATCCTGGTGGCGGAAAACCTGGGCCACATCAAGGCCGTGACCGCCATGACAGGCAAGAACCTTGACCAGTACATGGGCCGCGCCTTTATTGGTGACGGCATCGCCACCATGGTCAGCGGCGGCGCAGGGGGCACGGGGGTGACCACCTACGCAGAGAACATCGGCGTGATGGCTGCGACCAAGATCTACTCCACCGCCGTGTTCCTGGTGGCGGCGCTGATCGCCGTGCTGCTGGGCTTCAGCCCCAAATTCGGCGCTGTGATCCAGACCATCCCGCTGCCGGTGATGGGCGGTGTCTCCATCGTGGTGTTCGGCCTGATTGCCGTGGCGGGCGCCAAGATCTGGGTGGACAACAAGGTCGATTTCTCGCAGAACAAGAACCTGATCGTGGCCGCCATCACGCTCATCCTGGGCACGGGCGACTTCACCCTCAAGTTCGGCCAGTTTGCGCTGGGCGGCATTGGTACTGCCACCTTTGGCGCCATCGTGCTGTACGCGCTGCTCAACCGCAAGAACAGCTAAGCCGTCGCGCATTTAACGCTGTCGATGGCACGCTGGGGGACGCAGCCGTCATCCACCATGTTGCGCTGCAGCGCACGGCCATGCACACCGCCGCGTGCGTTGATCTGGGCGAAGGCATTGCGAAGGAAGGCGGGGGCCGCAAGGGCTGCGGCGGTAGCCAAGACAAACTGGCGACGTTGTACAGGGTGGGCTCCGGATATAAAGAGAGTCAGCAAAGGGCGTCCGGGATGGCTGTGCACACGGCGCAGACCCCGGGAAAACCCTTGGTTTTGTTCTGCTTTTGTGGACCCCGGTAGGCACGACACTCCAAAACACCATGACGATCTGGAAGAAACCCATCAGCCTGGAAGCCTGCAACCAGACGAGCGAGAACACCGCCGTCACGCACCTGGGCATCGAGTTCACCGACATTGGCGACGACTACCTGCGCGGGCGCGTACCCGTGGATGAGCGCACGCGCCAGCCCTTTGGCCTGTTGCACGGCGGCGTGAGCGTGGTGCTGGCCGAGACCCTGGGCTCGATCGGCGCCTTCTACGCCAGCCCCGAAGGCCACCGCGGCGTGGGCCTGGACATCAACGCCAATCACTTGCGCGCCGCCACCAGCGGCTGGGTGACGGGCACGGCGCGGCCGGTGCACATCGGCCGCACCACGCAGGTGTGGGCGATTGAAATGGTGAACGATGCGGGCGAACTGACCTGCGTGTCACGCATCACCATGGCGATGCTGGCGCCGAGGTAGGGCGCACCCCCCTGAGCGGCTGCGCCGCTTCCCCCCGCTCTCGCATGGCTGCGCCATGCGGGCAGGGGGACGCCACCAGCGCGGCGGGGCGGCCCTTGCGCGGCGGCTCTGGCGGGGGGAGCACGCCCTGTTTCGGGAATGGCGCGCAGGTTTTGATGAAATGAGGCTCCAGCGCCCATCCATCAAGCGCGAACAGCTATTAATTCAATAGCATCAATCACTGTCGGCGTCGGTACTGCGCGCCAGACGCTCGCTCTTCCAATACACGTCATCGCCGCCATCCATGCGGTTGAGCACGCGCGAGAGCACGAACATCAGGTCCGACAGGCGGTTGAGGTAGTGGCGCGGCGCCTCGCGCACCGTTTCCTGGCTGCCCAGGGCGACCACGGCACGCTCGGCTCGGCGGGCCACGGTGCGGCAGATGTGGGCCTGCGCGGCGGCACGGGTGCCCGCGGGCAGGATGAATTCCTGCAGGCGCGGCAGTTGGGCGTTGTGCTCCTGCAGGGCCTGGTCGAGTTGCAGCACGGCCGCTTCCTGGAGCAATTCAAAGCCCGGGATCGACAGCTCGCCCCCCAGGTTGAACAACTGGTGCTGCACGTCGATCAGCAACTCACGAACGGCCTGCGGCAGCGGCTCGCACAGCAGCAGGCCGATGTGCGAGTTCAGCTCGTCCACATCGCCCATGGCGTGCACGCGCAGGTGGTGCTTGGGCACGCGCGTGTTGTCGCCCAGGCCGGTGGTGCCGTCGTCGCCGGTGCGCGTGGCGATCTGTGTGAGTCGTTTGCCCATGGGGAAGCCTCCTTGCAATGTGGCCCGCATTGTGCGGGACACGCGATACCCCCAACGGCGGTGGGTTCCCGCCCGCACAGGAAATTACACCGCGCGCCGAAATGTTGGTACAGGCAACAGGCGGCAAAAATGCTGGCTTTGGCATTCCTGCTGCAGTGCAATGCAAGCCTGTTCCACTCTGGCAAAGGACGCCACCCATGAAAAGCACCACTCCCCGCAATCCCCATTTCTTTGACACGCGCAGCGTCATGCTGATGGCGGCCATGGCGCTGGGCGGCAGCGCATCGCTGCATGCCCAAACCAACCCGCCTGCCACCCCCTCCGCCAGTGGAGACGCCAAAGCTCCCATGACAGCCCCCCACCCCACCAGCGCCGCGTTTGACCGCGCCGACACCAACCGCGACGGCAAGCTCAGCGCCCAGGAAGCCAAGGCGCTGCCCGCCATTGGCAGCCGCTTCAAGCAGATCGACACCGACAACGACGGCATGCTGTCACGCGAAGAATTCGGCGAGGGCGCCAAGCCCTGAGCCAAGCCACGGACCCTGACGCACTGATGACGGGCCAGGGTACAAGACGGGGGTGCGGTGGTATTCTTTTGAACGCACTGGAGACCACCGATGAACGCCCCCGCACAAGCCTCTCACCTGCTTCCCACCATTGCCCTGCGGCCCGTGCCGCAGGCTTTTCTGGATGCGCTGCAACAGCGCTTTGGCGCGCAGTGCTCCACGGCCTTGGCCGTGCGCGAGCAGCATGGCCGCGACGAGGGTTCGCTGCAGGCGCCGCCCCCCTCCGCCGTCATCTTCGCGGAAAGCACGCAGGATGTGCAGGACGCCGTGCGCCTGGCCGCACAGCACGACGTGCCGGTGATCCCCTATGCCGCCGGCTCCTCGCTCGAAGGCCACCTGCTGGCTGTGCAAGGCGGCATCAGCATCGATGTGAACCGCATGAACCAGGTGCTTTCCATCAACGCCGAGGACCTGACCGTGACGGTGCAGCCCGGCATCACGCGCAAGCAGCTCAACGACGCTGTGAAGGACACAGGCCTGTTCTTTCCCATCGACCCCGGCGCCGACGCCAGCATGGGCGGCATGGCGGCCACCCGCGCCAGCGGCACCAACGCCGTGCGCTACGGCACCATGCGCGAAAACGTGCTGGCGCTCGAAGTGGTCACCGCCAGCGGCGAGGCGATCCGCACCGGCACACGCGCCAAGAAAAGCAGTGCCGGCTACGACCTCACGCGCCTCATCGTGGGCAGCGAAGGCACGCTGGGCGTCATCACCGAAGTCACCGTGCGCTTGTACCCGCTGCCCGAAGCGGTGTCGGCGGCGGTGTGCTCGTTCCCGAGCATTGCCGCAGCGGTGCACACCGTCATCCAGACCATCCAGATGGGGGTGCCGATTGCGCGCTGCGAGCTGATCGACGCCCACACGGTGCGCATGGTCAACCAGCACAGCAAGCTGGGGCTGCGCGAAGAACCCATGCTGCTGATGGAGTTCCACGGCTCCCCCGCCAGCGTGCAGGAGCAGGCCGAAACCGTGCAGGAGCTTGCCAAGGAACAGGGCGGCAACGCCTTCGAATGGGCCAGCACGCCCGAAGAGCGCACCCGCCTGTGGGCCGCCCGGCACAACGCCTACTTTGCCGCCGTGCAAAGCCGCCCGGGCTGCCGGGCCATCAGCACCGACACCTGTGTGCCCATCTCGCGCCTGGCCGACTGCCTGCTCGACTCCATTGCCGAGGCCGACGCCAGCGGCCTGCCGTACTTCCTGGTGGGCCATGTGGGCGACGGCAACTTCCATTTCGGCTACCTGATCGACCCCGACCTGCCCGAGGAACGCACGGCTGCCGAACAGCTCAACCACCAGCTCGTGGCCCGCGCGCTGGCGTTGGGCGGCACCTGCACGGGCGAGCACGGCGTGGGCATCCACAAGATGGGCTTTTTGCTCGACGAGGCCGGTCAGGGCACGGTGGACATGATGCGCGCCATCAAGCAGGCGCTGGACCCGAAAAACATTCTCAACCCGGGGAAGATCTTCGCCCTCTGAGCACAGAACGCTATCGCAAAGATAGCTTACAGCGCTCTATTTCATTGCGCTGCAGGCACTTTTTATTCAAAATCGGCGCGCGCTCTGTGGCGTGCTCCCGGCCTTCTACCCGTGCTCCTCTACGCACTCGATCTGTTTGGTGTGGCGGTCTTCGCGGCCAGCGGAGCCCTGGCGGGCATCGGTGCGCAACTCGATCTGCTGGGCATTGTGGTGCTCGCATCGATCACGGCCGTGGGGGGCGGCACCCTGCGCGATGTGCTGCTGGGCCGCTATCCGATCTTCTGGATCAAGGACTCCGGCCCGATCTACACGATTCTGGCCGCCGTCACCGCCACGCTGGTGTGGGTGCACTTCCTGCCCATCCCGATGGACGCCCTGCTCATCGCCGATGCGCTGGGCCTGGGCCTGTTCGCCATCTCGGGCGCGCAGGTGGCAGAAAAGGCGGGCTGCCAGCCCCTGGTGACCATCCTCATGGGCACGTTGACCGGCGCGGGCGGCGGGGTGGTGCGCGACATTCTCTCGGCCAAGGTGCCGCTCATCCTGCGCCAGGACATCTACGCCTCGGCAGCCATCGCAGGCATTGCGGTGTACCTGCTGCTGCGGGCCGCCAAGATGTCCACGGGCGGGGCGTTTGCAGCGGGCCTGTTCACGGTCATCGCCACACGCCTGGCCGCCATTGCGCTGGACCTGCAGCTGCCCGTGTTTGCGCTGCCGCGCTGACCGGGCGCAGGCCCGGCCGGCATCAGGCGCCGAACAGCTTGTTCGCCGTTTCGGCCACCAGACGGCCCTGGTAGCGCGCACCGTCGAGTTCGATGGCGCTGGGCTGGCGCTGGCCCTGTCCGCCGGCGATGGTGGTGGCGCCGTAGGGGCTGCCGCCCACCACTTCGTCGAGCGTCATCTGGCCCTGGAAGCTGTAGGGCAGCCCCACGATGACCATGCCGAAGTGCATCAGGTTGGTGATGATGGAAAACAGCGTGACTTCCTGGCCGCCGTGCTGGGTGGCGGTAGAGGTGAAGGCCGCGCCCACCTTGCCGGTGAGTGCACCGCGTGCCCACAGGCCGCCCGCCTGGTCGAGAAAGCTGCCCATCTGCGAGGGCATGCGGCCAAAGCGCGTGGGGGCGCCGACGATGATGGCGTCGTAGTGCTCCAGCTCCGCCACGGTGGCCACGGGGGCGGCCTGGTCGAGTTTGAAGTGGGCGTTCTTGGCGATGTCCGGCGGTACCGTCTCGGGCACGCGCTTGACGTCCACCGTGGCGCCGGTGGAACGCGCGCCTTCGGCAACCGCCTGCGCCATGGTCTCCAGGTGGCCGTAGGTCGAGTAATACAGAACAAGGACTTTGGACATGTGCGTTTCTCCGTGGGGTGAAAGCCTGCAAAACGGCAGGCACGGCGCGGGGCCAGCGTTCCTCCTCAGCCCGCCCGTCTACGGTGCGTAGACGTTTGCCATGGTATGCCGATCTCTGTTTTCGTGCCGGGCTATTGCCACCTTGCGCTGCACCGTGTCCGAGAGTTCGCGCACATGGCCATCCTCGATGCCCAGCAGGTCGAGCTGCTCGTTCAGCTGGTCGAGGTAGTCCCGGTTGCTGCCGATGCTGCCGCAGGCGCTGGCGATGATGGCTGCGGTGTCCTGCAGCGAGAGGTCGTGGCAGTACTGCGGGTGGGCGGTGTTGGCCGTGAGCACCAGCGCCTCGACTCCGCCCTGCGGGGTGTCCAGCGGCAACAGGGCCGGGCAATAGCCGCCCCGGATCATCTCGCGCCGCCACAGCAGGCGCGATTCGGTCTCGACCAGCGAGTGGTGGATGCGGAACACCAGGCCGTGGCAGGCGCCCGCCTGGCGCCGCAGCGTGAGCACCAGACCGGGGCATTCGGGCGTGCCCCGGCCGATCGTGGTGGCCAGCGCAAAGCGGCGTGCAAAACCGTCGAGCCGGGCCCGGCGCACTTCGCGGAAGTGGATGCCGGGGTTCCACATCAGCGAGCCGTAGCCAAACACCCAGAGGTCTTCGCCGTCGCGCCCGGCCAGCACGGCCTGGCGCGAGCGCTCGACCTCCTCGTCGGGCAGGCGCCAGTCGGGCGGCAGCCCTTGCTCGCGCGCCTGCGCGTCCCAGGCCGCCAGCACCTCATCGGTCAGGCGCAGCCCCGAGACGTCTGCCGGCGTCAGCCGGCCCGCCAGTTCGGGAAGGTGCGTGAAGGCTCTGGGCGTCATAGGCCGATTTGCGGGCGGCGGCTGCGTTGCTGGCGATCAGCTGCGGTTGCCCACGGCGATCTGGCTCAGGCGCGCAGCCTGCACAGCCTCGGCCTGCACGGTGGCGCGGTCCACCGTGGAAGGCGTTGCATTCGACTCCACCACCACGTAGTTCTTGAACTGCGTGACCGCCTGGGCCGCCTCAAGCTGCACTTCGGCACGGGTGCGGGTGGACTGGAAGCTGGCTTCGATGTGGCTGCCATACAGTTCGCCGGCCTGGGCGCCCAGCGAGGCGAAAGCGGTTACAGCGGCGATGGAGAGGGTGCGTGCGATGGAGGTCATGGCGGGTCCTTGGAAGGCAAGAAGTAACAGGTGAATGAACCGTGGCGGAGGCGCTGCGTTGCTGCGTCTTCACCATGGACTCAACTGTAAATTGTTGTGAATGATTGATAAATAACCAATTTTCCAACTTACCGTTCCAAATATAGAACCAATTTCAACGCACTCGATCTTGCAACGGATAGCCCCGGACCGCGCACCATGCCTTTCCGGAGCCTGTTTTGATGGGGGACTCGATAGCGACAACCGAAGGTTTCGCCAGCTTCACCCCCAGCGAAACCCGTTCTTGCCGGTTTGCCGCCCCATGCCCGAGCCATAGGTCAAAAACACGGCAAGAAGTCGGCCACTGGCCGCGCCTGCACCACAGATCCCATTTTGATAGCTTGGAACGCTTATCTAACAAGCGTTTGAAGCCAAAACACTTAGGTTCTGAAAACCGCTGCTGTACGACGGGCCAGCCCGCCTCCCACCAGCGCCGCCGACACCACGCCCAGCGCCAGTGCCAGGGCCGAGCCGTAGAAGATGCTGCTGATCGCACCCCGGTCGAGCAGTGCGCCAAACACCGGGGCGGCCAGCGCAAAGCCCAGGTCCAGCCCGGAATACACCGTGCCATACACGCGGCCGGTGGCACCCGGGGGCGCGGCGCGCTTGATGAGCATGTCGCGCGAGGGCCCCGCCAGCCCGGTGCCCAGGCCCGCCAGCGAGGTGACTGCCAGCACCGCCATGCCGCCCAGCACGCCGCTGCCTGCCAGCACCAGCAGCGCCGCCGAAGCCAGCAGGCAGATGCCGATCACCCGCTCCAGCCGCTCCACGCGCCCCACCAGAAAGCCGCCCACCACCATGCCGGCCGCGCCGAACAGCATGTAGCCGGTCACGACCAGGGCCGCCAGACTGAGCGGCAGGCCATACATCTTCTGCAGCGCAGGGCTGGCGAAGCTCTGGATGGCGCTCAAGGCACAGGTACTCCAGAAAAAAAACGAAAAGCACAGCCATACCGAAGGCAGGCGCAGAAAGGCCATGGGGTGTTCGGCGGGCGCGGCGGCGGCGCCCTGGGCCTGGTGCGCCCAGCTGCCCTGGCGGTCGTCGATGGCCGCACGCTGCCACAACAACAGCGCCAGCACGCTGGCCGCCAGCACTGCCGCCGCAAGACAGGCCGTGCGCCAGGAGCCGGTGGCCGTGGCAATGCCCGCCAGGAACACCGGCGCCGCAGCCCATCCCAGGTTGCCGCTGATGCCATGCACCGAAAAGCCGTGGCCCAGGCGCGGGGCCGAGACGCGTTTGTTGAGAATGGTGAAGTCCACCGGGTGAAACGGCGCATTGCCCAAACCAGCCAGTGCCGCTGCCAGCACCAGCCCCGCATACCCCTGTGCCAGCCCGGCCGATACGCCTGCCAGCACGAAACTGCCCAGCGCCAGGAACAGTACGGGGCGGGCACCCACACGGTCCACCACAAACCCAGCCAGGGCCTGCCCCACGCCCGACACCACGAAGAACACCGACACCAGCAGGCCCAGCTCCGAGTAACTCAGGCCAAACTCGCCGATCAGCCAGGGAAACAGCGGCGGCAGCAGCAGGTGAAAGAAATGCGAGGTGCCATGCGCCAGACCGATGAGGCCGATGGTATGTGCATCCTTGCGCAGGGGGACAGGGCTGGACATGCCCGCAGTAGTGGTGGTCATGGCACGCATCTTAGGCACGGGCCAGGCGACGCGTTTACGATAGTCTGCCAACTTCTATCGCAAACATGCCAAACATACCACCGGCTTCCGTCAGCGACGGATCGATGCGCGCGTCCCGTGCGCTGTCCTATGTGGGCTCACTGACCCCGCACCTGTTCGTGCCCGACCGCACCCGCCCGGTGCGCGCCAAGGCACGGCAGCTGGCGGCCGACACGCAGGTGATGCCGCACAGCCACCCCTGGGCGCAGGTGGCCATTTCCACCACGGGCGTGATCCGCCTGACGGTGGACCGCGGCACCTATATCGTGCCGCCTTCGCGGGCGCTGTGGATTCCACCGGGCGTGGAGCACGCCGTGACCATGGTGGAGGCTGCCGACCTGCGCACCCTGTACTTCTACCAGCCGCGTGGGCGCTGCGGCCCCGGCGCCCTGGGCCGCCCGACCCCCAGCCAGGCCGAGCAGGCCGCATGGCGGCAGTGCCGGGTGCTGGAAGTCTCGGACCTGCTGCGCGCCCTGGTGCGCGAGATGCCCACCGCACCCGATGGCGGCCCCGCCCCCACACCGGCCGAGCGGCTGCGCGAGCGCCATCTGAGTGCGCTGATCCGCAACGAACTGGCCTGCGCAAACGCTGTGAAACTGGGGGTGGACCTGCCCCGCGACAAGCGCCTGCGCCACCTGTGCGAAGCCGTGCTGGCCGACCCCACACGCTACGAAACCCTGGCCGCCTGGGCGCAGGACACAGGCGCCAGCCTGCGCACCGTGGCCCGCCTGTTTCGGCAGGAGCTGGGCTGCACCTTCACCCAATGGCGCCAGCAGGTGGTGCTGGCCAAGGCGGTCTCGCTGGCCGCCGGGCGCATGCCGGTGGGCCAGATCGCTGCCGAACTGGGCTACAGCCCCAGCGCCTTCAGCGCCATGGTGCGGCGGTCGATGGGGCAGCCCCCGGGCCAGTTTCTGGGGGGCCATGCGACGGCACCAGGCAATAGCCATACTCACGGCATGGCTTAGGTTGACTTGCATCAACGCACGGGCACCGGCCGCCGCGCACAATAACCTTAAATATTGTGTGTGTTTAACCGGGAGTGATTTCCATGAAGGCCTTGACCGACCTTTTCTCGACCGACTATGGCTTGATGAGCATCATCGGTATCGCGATGATGCTGGTGGGCATCCTGGGGTTTGCCGTTGTCATTCGCCGCAAGATGAATGAGCCCCCCAAAGACCCGCGCCACTGAACGGCCCGCACGCCTGCCGCCCGCGCCCTGCAGCGCCTGGAAACCACGGGTTTTGCCGAAGACGAATCGCATGGATTGGCGCAGAATGGGTGGCGCTTGCTTGGCCCGCGACCGGCCGCGGCATACACCCGGATAGCCTATCTGGTGGGGCCGTGCCGCAACGTCGGCGGTCCGATGCAGCCTCCCAAAAACCTTGACCCCGTTTTTGAAAGGCTTACCGTGCAAAAGTTGATTGATGACCTGCGCCTGTCGCGCAAATTCCTGCTGGTGGGCGTGCTGGCCCTGGTGATGCTGGCCGTGCCCCTGGGGCTGGTGCTCTCAACCGGCCTGGCCTCCCTGTCCCGTTCTGCCACCGCCCTTTCCGGCGTCGCTCCGGCGGTGGCGGTGGCGCAGGAAATTCAGCTCATGCAGCAACACCGCGCCCAGGCGGCCAATGTGCTCTCGGGCAATGAGGCCGCGCGGGCGCCGCGGGAAGCCCTGCAGGCGCGTTCCATGGAATCCATGCAAGCCCAGCTTCGTGCCGCACAGGCCTATGGCAATGCGCCCATCGAGCAACGGGTGCGCAAGATACAGGCCGATTGGGCCCAGTTGACGCAGGCGGTGGGCCAGCGTTCCATCGACACAGCCGAAAGCTTCCGGCGCCATTCGGCACTGATCGACGAACAGCTGGACGTCCTCCGCGCGCTGGTCGACAGTGCCGGTCTGGCGCTGCTGCCTCAGCCCAGCGGCCACTACCTGGTGGCGGCGGCGCTCGACTACCTGCCCCGGCTGAGCGAAGCCCTGGGCCAGGCCCGCGCGGCCGGTGTCGCCCTGCTCAATGGCGGCCAGGCCGATCCGGCAGGTCAGGCCCGGGTGGGCGCACTGGTCAGCGCCGCCCGCCTGTACGACCGCCACGCCCAAGGCGCGCTGGCACTGGCCCTGGCCGACAGCGCTGCCGCCCGGCAAGCCCTGGCCGCTCCGGCCGCCAATGCCCAGAAGGTGGCCGCAGAGTCCTTCCAGATGGTGACGCAGAAAATCGTGGAGGCCCAGACGCTGGACACCCCGGCCGCAGACTATCTGCGCACCATCACCGCGCAGATCGACGTGCAGATGGATCTGCTGCACAAGGCCACGGAGGTGATGTCCGACGATGTGGCCGCCCGCAACCGCGAAGTGCGCCAGCTGTTGGCCACGACCACGGCCGTCGCGGCGGCCATTGCCGCGCTCGCCTTCTGGATCTTGCTGCTGGTCAGCCGCAGCACCACCCGCTCAGCCCTGCAGGCGCTCGCCATGGCCGAGCGCATTGCCGGGGGCGACCTGCGCACGGAGCCGGTCACGGCAGGCAAGGACGAGCTGGGCCAGATGCTGACCGCCCTGGGGGCCATGAACGAAAGCCTGCGCCGCATCGTCAGCACCGTTCGCAAAAGCAGCGACAGCATTGCCACTGGTGCCAGCGAGGTGGCAGCAGGCAGCCTGGACCTTTCGCAACGCACCGAGGAACAGGCCAGCAACCTGGAACAAACCGCGGCATCCATGGAGCAACTGGCCAGCGCCGTGCGCAACAACGCCGATATGGCGCGCGAGGCCGCGCAACTGGCAGGCTCCGCCAGCCAGGTCGCCGCGCACGGGGGCCAGGTGGTCAGCGAGGTGGTGAGCACCATGGACGGTATCAATACCGCATCGCGCCGCATCGGGGACATCATTGGCGTAATTGACGGTATTGCCTTCCAGACCAACATCCTCGCGCTCAACGCGGCCGTGGAGGCTGCACGCGCCGGGGAACAGGGCCGGGGTTTTGCCGTGGTGGCCAGCGAGGTGCGCAGCCTGGCCGGGCGCAGCGCCCAGGCGGCCCGCGAGATCAAGTCCCTGATTTCGGACAGCGTGAGCCGGGTGGATGCGGGCGGCCAGCTGGTGCAACAGGCGGGCAGCACCATCCAGGACATCGTGACGCAGGTGCAGAAGGTGAGCGAACTGATCCTGGGCATCAGCCAGGCCAGCGCAGAGCAGACCCAGGGCATCACGCAGGTGAGTGCGGCGGTCGACCAGCTCGACCAGGTGACGCAGCAGAACGCCGCGCTGGTGGAGGAATCATCGGCCGCCGCCGACAGCCTGGACCAGCACGCACGCCAGTTGGTGGCGGCCGTGGGGGTGTTTCAGCTTGGCGCAGACGCTGCACCGCTGGCGCTGCGTTGAGCCGGTGCTCTTCAGGGATTAGGTATTTTGACCTCAATCGCTTATAAATCAAGCGCTTAAAGCTATAATTTAAATAGCAAAACAAGTCCTGCCCCACCATGAGCGCCAACACGCATTTCTACGAACCGCGCCTGGGCCACGGCCTGCCCCACGATCCTTTCAACGCCATCGTGGGACCGCGCCCGATCGGCTGGATCTCCACCCGCGCCCCCGACGGCGGCCTGAACCTGGCGCCCTACAGTTTCTTCAGCGCGTTCAACTACGTACCGCCCATCATCGGCTTTGCCAGCATCGGGGCCAAGGACACGCTGCGCAACATCGAGGCAACAGGTGAATTTGGCTGGAGCCTGGCAACGCAGCCCCTGGCCGAGGCCATGAACCAGACCAGCGCCAGCGTGCCCCCGGAGACGGATGAGTTCGCGCTGGCGGGCCTGACCCCCGCGCCCTCGCGCCTGATCCAGGCGCCGCGGGTGCAGGAGAGCCCCGTCAGTTTTGAGTGCCGCAGCTCGCAAATCGTGCAGCTGCAGCGTGCCGACGGCCAGACGGTACCCACCTGGCTGGTGCTGGGCGAAGTGGTTGCGGTGTACATCGACCAGGCCCTGCTCAAGGATGGCATCTACGACACGGCCGAGGCAGCGCCCATTCTGCGGGCCGGAGGACCGGCGGACTACTTCACGGTGGGGCCGCAGCAGCGCTTTCGCATGCAGCGCCCCGGCTAGAGGCGGCACGGCAAAATCCCCTCCATCCACAGGCCTGTGCCTTCGCAGGCACACTCAAATTTCACTTCTCTCAGGGGATTCCAGTGGTTCATTTTCTGTTGTTTCTCGCTGGACTTGCGGCGTTGGTGGGGGGCGCAGAACTGCTGGTGCGCGGCGCCTCGCGCCTGGCGCTGTCGTTCGGCATCTCGCCGCTGGTGGTCGGGCTGACCATTGTGGCCTTCGGTACCAGCGCACCTGAGATGGCCGTTTCTTCGGGCGCCGTGCTCAATGGCCAGACGGGGCTGGCCATGGGCAATGTGGTGGGCAGCAATATCTTCAACGTGCTGTTCATCCTGGGCCTGAGCGCCCTGATCACACCCCTGGTGGTGCATGTGCAGCTGATCCGCCAGGAGGTGCCGATCATGATCGGCGCATCGCTGCTGGTGCTGGTGCTGGCGCTGGACGGCACGCTGGGCCTGCTCGACGGTGCCCTGCTGTTCGGGCTGCTGCTGGCCTATACCGGGTTTCTGGTGGTGCAGTCGCGCCGCGCTTCCCGTGAAGCCCAGGCGGAATTCGACGCTGAAGTCCAGCCGGCCTCTCCCGGCGCCTGGGACGCGCGCCTGCCGGTACAACTCGCACTCATCGCGGCAGGGCTGGCGCTGCTGGTGCTGGGCTCGGACTGGCTGGTGTCGGCAGCGGTTTTCTTCGCCCAATCGCTGGGGGTGAGCGACCTGGTGATCGGCCTGACCATTGTGGCGGCGGGCACATCGATGCCCGAGGTGGCCACGTCCATCATGGCGGCCCTCAAAGGCGAGCGGGACATTGCCGTGGGCAACGTGGTGGGCAGCAGCACCTTCAATCTGCTGGGCTGTCTGGGCCTGTCGGGCGTACTGGCGGGGCTGCTGCCGGGCAGCCCGGGACTGACGGTGGCGCCCTCGCTGCTGGCGCTGGACGTCTGGGTCATGCTGGCCGTGGCCCTGGCCTGCCTGCCGATCTTTCTGTCGGGCCGCGAGATCGCCCGCTGGGAAGGTGCGCTGTTCCTGGGCTACTACGTGGCCTACATGGCCTACGTCGTCCTCGCAGCACAGCAGCACGCGGTACTGGGGCCGTTCTCGGCGGTCATGATGGGCTTCGTGGTCCCGATCACGGTGGTTACGCTGGTGGTTTCACTGCTGCGCCGCCCCGCCCACACCACGTAACGTTTCAACCCAGGTTCAACGCCGCAACGGGGCGCACCAGCCCAGGGCGGGCTGGCGCGCCCATTGCTCCAGCCAGGCCCAGACCTGCTGCACGCCATCCCGCGTGGCGGTCTGCAGGCCATGGTCGGCACCCGGCAGGCTGCGATGACAGTACGGCGCCCTCCGTGCCTGGGCGCGCCGGGCAAAGGCCTGGTACGCCTCCTGGGGCACCAGGGCATCGGCCTCGCCCCACACCTGCAACAGTGGCCAGGGGCCGTCGCGCAGGGGCTCGGCCAGACGCCACTGCCATACGTCACGCCAGTAGCGCAGGCTGCGGCCCTGGGCCACGGTGCTGTTCGGCGCCGGG
Source organism: Burkholderiaceae bacterium (assembly GCA_023954095.1). Taxonomy (GTDB): domain Bacteria; phylum Pseudomonadota; class Gammaproteobacteria; order Burkholderiales; family Burkholderiaceae_C; genus Simplicispira. The sequence goes on from JAMLIQ010000012.1 coordinate 27,553, forward strand.
CTGGCCTGCAAACGGCCCAAGGCGTCCCATTCGGCCAGGGCGCCCAGGCGCCGTGCCTGCAGCGCGGCCGCTTCGTGCGGGTCCAGCCCGCTGGCCGAGAGCAGCACCAGGCCGGACAGTCGCGGTACCTCGGGCGCCAGGCCGGGCAGCAACTCGGCCCCTTCAGAAATGCCCACCAGGACCGTGGGCAGCACATCGCCGCCCGGCAAGGCGGCCTGCCAGGCCCGCACGGCGACCTGTGCATCGGCCTGCCAGGCAGACAAGGCATCGGACTGGACAAACCACGCGGGGCAATCGCCGGGCGCGGTGCGCGCAGAGGGTTGCACGCCGCGCTTGTGCAATACCAGCACCTGGGCATGCTGCAGCCCGGCAAAGTACCGGTCGGCCCAGGCGCCCAGGCCGGCGCAGCCCGAGCCGGGCACCACGATGACGCGGTAGCGCAGCGGCGGTACCCGGGGTGCGCGTTCCAGGGCCAGCAAGGTGGCGCCCTGCGCTGCGGGAAGCGGGCGCACCTGGAATGCGGAGACCGGTCCCTCGGCCGCCTGGACGCCCTCCAGCATTGACACCGCTGGCGGGCGGGCGCAGCCGCCCAGCGCCAGCGCCGCGCCCAAGAAAAAGGCCAGCACCGGGCTGGCCTGGGAAGCTGCCTTGGGACAGGCCATGCCAGCCCGCCATCAGCGCAGGATGATGACCTGCTCTTGCGGCTGGGGCGCAGGCATCTGCTGTGCCGGATAGGACTGGCCACCACCCGGCAGGGGCGGTGGCGCCGAACGCACACCGCGTGAGAGGTTGGCATCGGTATAGCCCAGCTGGGTGGCCAACTGCTGGTACACATCATTAGCCAGGCTGATCGAGGTTTCCTTCATGACCTTGGAACGGTTGGGCGGCGCGATGTCGCCCCGGTTCGACAGAATCTTGGTGTCGTTGCCTGCGCCCTGGGCCGAGAACGCCGCCTTGATCTCGTAGGTCTTGGTGTTGATCAGCGAGAAGTCGGCCAGCAGTTGCAGGCCATACTGGCGCGTGGCACTGGTCGTGCCCTGCAGGGGCGAGAGCGCATCGGTGAACTCGATGCTGGAGACCACGCCGAACAGCACGTAGTCCGCGCCCTTGAACTCGCCCTTCTTGATGCGGGCAATCACGTCCGTCACATCGTTCTGGCGCACCGGCTTGGCCATCTTGCCGCCCTGCACCTGGTTGAGCACCTGCTCGGCCTTGGAGTTTTGCGGCGCACCGGCGTCAAAGCCCTTGCCCTGCACCAGCTTGAAATAGGTGCCCTGCAGGATGGCGCCCTTGATGTCGTTGGTGTAACCGCCCAATTCGCGCATCTCGATGTAGCTGTAGCGCCCGGCCACGTAAGTGCCGCTGGCCTGCTCGGAGGCCTGCATGGAACCCTGGCTGTGGTGCGAGCCCGAGCCGCTGTAAGGCCCGTGGCTGTAACCGCCGCCGCTGCTGCCCTGCGCGCTCATCTGGCTGCTGCGCTGGTACGTGCCCGCCATGAAATATTCGGAGACGCGCTGGGCGTAGGCCAGATCGGTGACCGCAATGCGGGGGGCTGCGTTCTGGGCCTGGGCCGCGCTGCCCCAGGCCAGGGCCGTGGCAGCCAGGACGGCCAGGGCCGTGTTCAGTGTGGTTCTGCGTTGCATGGTGGGCTCCTGGCTCAGCGGGTGCTGGTTTTGCGGATTTCTTTTTCGTCCTGCCATTCGATGGTGCCTTCTTCCACGTCGAAGAGCTTGAGCGTGAACTTGTAGTACACGTCCTTGGTCGAGGCGCTTTGCTTGACGATGCTGGTCAGCTCACCTTCCATGCTGTATTTGGCCGCCGTCATGTTGCCCAGTTTGGCTGTGCTGTTCTGCTTGTACAGGCCGCTCTGGTTCTGGCGCTGCAGTTCGTCCACGCCGGCCTGCATTTCCTTGATGGAGCGCACAAAGCGCACCTTGCCCGACTTGACCAGCGCGGTCTGGATGGAGTTCATCACGTTGGTCGTGTCGATGTACTCGCTGGTCTTGTTCTTCACCGTGGAAATGGTCACCGTGGGACGGCCCTGGAAGATGCCGGTCTCCAGCAGGCTGCCGGTCATCTTCTCGGCAATCATCTGCAGGTCGGACGAACCGAACTCGTTGGTCACCAGCTCCACACCCTTGGCGTCGCCGTAGTTGACCTGGCGGTCAAAGCGGATCACGGGAGACGAGAGATTCTGGCAACCGGCCAGCAGCAGCGTGGCCGCAGCCAGGCTCCAGGCAAGGTGGCGTTGAAAAGGTTTCTTCATGGTTTTCTCCTGCAAGGCGCTGCGCTCAGCGCGTTTCTACGTTCATTTCAATCCGGAAATCGGTGGCCGCGCCGCCGGGCGCCACGCTCTTGATGGTCTGCTGGCCCAGGCCCAGCACGCCCAGCTGCTTCCACGATTCACCGTCGCCCACCTGGTTGCCCACGTTGTCCAGCCACTTGAAGCGGTAGAACACGGTGCGGTCGCTGCGGCCCATGTTGGCCAGGTCGGCCTGGACCACCAGCACATCGTTCTTGCGCACGATGCGGATCTCGCGCACAGCGATGTTGTTGGCTTCGCCGCGCAGCGCGACCTTGGAGGCCACCGCAATCGGCGTGGCCGGATCGTGCTGCTGGGCCTGTGCGCCACCGGTCAGCATCAGAAAGGCCGTGCACAAGGCGGCCAGGGTCATGCGGGGAGTCATGCGGTGTTCCTTTCAAGGAGTTGCTGTCAATCCAATGCCTTACTGGGCCGCAGGAGCGGTGGCCGGGCGCGGGGTACGGGCCGGACGGCGTGCACGCACCGGCTTTTCCGGTTTGGCGGCTTCCACCACAGCAGGCTTTTGCGGTACGGGTGCTGCGGCCTGCGCGGCCAACTGGCCGATGGTGGCAACCTGGCCGGTCAGCACACTGTTGTGATAAATGCGCAAGGGGACCAGGGCGTACTGGCCATCGATCTGGAGGGGCTGCTCGATCAGGCGGCCGTTGATGCTGATGCGGTGCTCACCGGGCGGCAGGTAGCCGCGGGCGACGTAGACGCGCCCAGGCAGCATGCGCCACATGCGGTCGTCCGCCTGTTCGGTCGCCACGGAGGCGGCTGCGCCAATGAGGCCGCCGATCAGGCCGCCACGTTTTTGCAGCTCGTTCTGCAGCACGCCCTTGGCAATGGCGCGGGTAATGCCGCGAAACACCATGCCGGGCATTTCGTCCTTCAGGGCGCGGCGGGCCATCACGTTCACGTCCACGACTTTTTCAAGCTTGAAGTCGTATCCTGCCACTGAAAGCTGGCTCAGCAAGGGGTCGTTCGAGGGTTCGATCACCGGGTAGGACAGGCTGGCCGTGACCAGGCCCCGGCCCGTGGGCACGGGCAGCGTGAAAGCCTTGGGCTTGCGTGCCGGGGCATCGCCTGCCTCGACCAGGAACAGGACGTCCGTCATGCGCTGGCGGCGCTTCCAGGTGAAGCTGGTGCGGCTGTCCAGCCCGCGCAGGCCCTCTTCGAGCACGCCGGTTTCTGGCTTGAGTTCGATCGCCTTGCGGTAGCCGGGCGCGGCCAGGCCCGATTCGCCCAGCACTTCGTACAGGAACCCGGCCAGGTAGTGCGACAGGGCGTTGGAGTAGCCGTTCTTGAGTGCGAGCACCTCGGGGTCGTTCAGCGTCTCGACGGGATAGCCGTTGATCTCCTTGCTGCCGGAGGCGGCCCCATTGGCCTTGGCCTCTTCTTCGGCCGCCAGGGTTTCCTTGGCGCGGAACTCGGCAATGATGGCTTCGCGTTCGTGGGTGCGCTTGATGTCCACGCGGGCATTCTCGTAGTCGCCCACGGCAATGCGGTTGAGCGCCAGGCGCGTGGTCAGCCAGACTTTTTCATAGTCCTGGCCTTCGTAGACCTTCAGGCGTTCGCTGATCAGCGCAGCGCCCACGGTGCCCATGAGCTTGGAGGGATTGGTCTGGGCGGTTTCCTCCCATTCCTTGACCTTGGTGTCGGCCAGCAGGAAGGCGCCGGTGCTGTCGTCGTAGCGGCGGTCCATGCGCAGCAGTTCACCGCGCTCCAGGTTGTAGAGCAGCGCCGCCTTTTCATCGGCCGTGGTGGCCGAGGCCTCCAGCCGCGACAGGGCCGCAGGGATGCCATTGGTCTGGCCAGCGGTTTGCATCTCGGTCGCCAGCTTGTCGTGGCTTTGCATGTTGGCGCAGCCGGTCAGGGCAATGCCCAGCACCAGTGCGCCCCACAGTCGGGCGTGTGGCAATGGCCAGAATTTCATGGATGTCCTTGCAGTGAAATGGATGGGTCGACCAGGAAAGGCCCGGCCACCCCGCCAGGACTGCAGGCACACCGCAGCGCAGAGGATGCACGGGCAAGGGCAGCCGCATAGACGCTCGCGCCCCCTCTGGCGCGCCTTGACTGCGCAAACGGCATCACCCCCGGCTGCTGGTCTCTGGTTCTTGGTGTTTCAGCAGCCAGCAGGAAATGTAGCAAATGCAACCCTTTATTTCTGCTGGTATCACCGCCATTTTGTGTAAGAGCCTGTTCGCGATCAGCCATGCGCCCCCCCTGCCTTGCTCTGGACGCTTGTGCCCTGGGGAAAGCGATAGATCCAGACCACACGATCCCCCGGCAGGCGCAGTTGCGCCTGGGGCAGCACACCGGGCACCGCAAATTCCAAACTCACCAGCCAGGACCCCGACGCCATTTCGGCCTGGGCCTTGGCAGCGGCACGGGCCATGCTTTCCGGGCGCTGGAACAGGTAGACGAGCTGGTAACCGCTCCAGTCGGTGCGCCACATGTCGCCCCGGCGCACCTGCGCCCAGGGGCAGCGCAAGGCGCACAGGAAATGCAGGGGCCAGCTCCATTCCACACCTTCCAGCCGGGCTTGGGGGTAGGCACGGCGCAAGGCACGCAGCCCATCGCCCAGGCCACACCCCGCATCGAGCGCGCGCGCCCCTGGCGCCAGCGGCACCTGGGCCGCCAGCCCTTGCAAGGCATTGAGCGGGGTCGGAAACAGGGGGGCATCGCGCCAGGCATTGAGCGGGTAGACCAGCGCCAGCAAGCCCAGCGGCACCAGCCAGGCCCAGGCGGGCACCACAGCGCCGCCAGTAAGGGCCAGCGCCAGGGGAAACCCGGCGGCAATCAGCCCGCGTCGCCACCAGGTGCTGCCCAGCAGGCTGGCCGCAGCGGCCAAAGCGCAGGCCAGCAGCAAGGCCAGTACCGGCGTCGTGACGCGCTGCAAGCCCAGAAACAGCAGCCAGGCACTGCCCCACGCCAGCAGCGCGGGCAGTGGCCAGGGAGGACGCGTCAGCCAGGCCATGTGCAACACCCCGCGACGCCGTGCGGGCGCCATGCCGGCAGCAGACAGGAAAACGGACGGCAGGAAAGGGTCATGGCGGCTTCGGTACAGAGGACCCGGGGAGCAGGCGCTACATGCGCGGCGTCCCCTGGGTTACCTTGCCAGTGTAGGCCGACCACTGCATTTTCGATGCAGCGAAAATGCGATCTTCGCAGCAGCGCGTGTGCAATGTCACACCCCGCGTTGTCAATGTCTGCGCAGGCGATCGATCAGGCCATTGAGGGCGTCGAGCGAGCCGAACTGGATGGCCAGTTCGCCCATATCCTCCACGCGCCCTGCCCGCTTCACGCGTTTTTTCACGCGCACCTCCACATCGGCCATGAGCAGGTCGGACAACTCTTCTTCCACACGCTTGAGGTCGCGGGATTTTTCCTTTTTGGGCTTTTGCGGCACCAGGCTGAAATCGGCGCCGATGCGCTTGACCAGGGCTTCGGCCTCGCGCACCGAGAGCTTCTTGGCCGCGATCTGGTTGCCCGCCGTGATCTGCGCGGCGCGGTCGAGCGACAGCAGCGCACGCGCATGGCCCATGTCGATGTCACCGGCCATCAGCATGGTCTGCACGGGTTCCGCCAGATTGAGCAGGCGCAGCAGGTTGCTGGCCGCGCTGCGCGAGCGGCCCACGGCCTGGGCGGCCAGTTCGTGCGTCAGGCCAAACTCTTTCACCAGCCGCTGCAGGCCCTGGGCCTCTTCGAGGGGGTTGAGATCTTCGCGCTGGATGTTCTCGATCAGCGCCATGGCGGCGGCGGCCTCGTTGGGCACGTCGCGCACCAGCACGGGCACGCTGGCCAGCCCGGCCAGCCGCGCCGCGCGAAAGCGCCGCTCGCCCGCGATGATTTCATACTTGCCCGCGTTCTCGCCCTCGGCCAGGCGGCGCACCAGAATCGGCTGCATGATGCCCTGCGCCTTGATGCTTTCGGCCAGCTCGTACAGCGCGCCCTCGTCCATGCGCGTGCGCGGCTGGTACATGCCGGGCACCATGTCGTCCAGGCGCAGGCTGCTGGGCAGGCCGGCATCGGCAGCCTGGGCTTGTTCCACCGCCTCGGCCACCTTGGGGCCCAGCAATGCTTCGAGTCCTCGGCCGAGGCCTTTGGGTTTTTTGGTCACCATGGTGGATTCAGTCTTTCAACAAGGAGTGCAGCAGTGCCTGGCCTTCGGACCAGTCACCGAGATTCGATTCGGCATTGATATGGCCGCGCTCGCCCAGATCGATGAAGCGCGCACCCCAATCGCTGGCCAGTCCCTGCGCCCGCTCGAACCGGCAATACGGATCGTTGCGGCTGCCCACCAGCAGGCTGGGGAAAGGCAGGGGCTTGCGGGCGATGGGCGCCCAGCCGGGAATCCATCCCGCCACATCGGGCTGCTCCACGTCGCCCGGCGCCACCAGCAAGGCTCCCTGCACCTTGGCGGTGTGCTGCGAATGGGCCGCCCACCACGCGGTCAGGATGCAGCCCAGGCTGTGCGCCACCAGCACCACCGGGCCGTCGGCATCGACCACAAGCTCTTCGAGCCGCGCCGTCCAGTCGCCGCGCAGCGGGCGCATCCAGTCGTGCTGCTCTACGCGCTGGTAGCCGTGCTGTGCCTCCCAACGGCTTTGCCAATGCGCAGGCTCCGAGTTCTGCCATCCGGGCAGCAGCAAGATGTTAGCGGGCTTCATTACTACTATTTCTATAGCTACTGACGCTTTACCATCAAGCGCCAGAGGCCATTTTTACCTCAGAATTCCTGGGGACAGGCAAGCGCTGGACGCGGTCGACCATTTCCTGGGCGAATTCCACGAAGGCCTGGCTGCCCTTGGCCGATGGGTCGAACACCACGCCGGGCAGGCCGTAGCTTGGCGCCTCGGCCAGGCGCACGTTGCGCGGAATCACCGTGTGGAACACCTTGTCGCCAAAATGGTCCTTGAGCTGCTCGCTCACCTGCTGCTGCAGCGTGATGCGCGGATCGAACATGACGCGCAGCAGGCCGATGATCTGCAAGTCGGCGTTCAGGTTGGCATGCACCTGCTTGATGGTGTTGACCAGATCGGTCAGGCCTTCGAGCGCGAAGTACTCGCACTGCATGGGCACGATCACGCCATGCGCGCTGCACAGACCGTTGAGCGTGAGCATGGAGAGCGACGGCGGGCAGTCGATGAGCACAAAGTCGTAGTCGCCGTCGGCCTGGGCCAGCGCCGTCTTGAGGCGCTTTTCGCGGCGCTCGAGCTCGACCAGTTCCACCTCGGCACCCGCCAGCTCGCGGTTGGCGCCCAGCACGTGGTAGCCGCATTTGTCCGACAACACGGCGGCCTCTTTGACCGAGGCCGATTCCAGCAGCACGTCGTACACCGTCAACTCCAGGCCGCGCTTGTCGATGCCCGACCCCATGGTGGCATTGCCCTGTGGGTCCAGGTCCACCATCAGCACGCGCTGCCCAATCTTGGCCAGGCCTGCAGCAAGGTTGACGGTGGTGGTGGTCTTGCCGACGCCGCCCTTCTGGTTTGCAACACAAAAAATCTTGGCCATGGGGATGCAGCAGTCCGTGTGGTTTTATTTGGAGATGGCCAGCTTGATGCCGAAGCCGAGGAGGAACACGCCCGCCAGCTTTTCCAGCACGCGGGCGATGGCGGGGTTGGCGCGCATGCGCTCGGCCAGGTGGTGCGTGAGCAGCACCACGACCAGGCCATACAAAAACGTGAGCAGGGCGATAGTGGCGGCCATGACGCCAAAGGTCAGCAGGCCCTGGTGGCGCGCCGGGTCGACGAACAGCGGGAAGAACGCCATATAGAACACGATGGCCTTGGGGTTGAGCAGCGTGATGAGCGCAGCCTGCCTGAAATAGCGGCGCGGCTCGATGTGCAGCACGGGGGCAGCGCCAGGCTGGGCCTTCAGCATCTTGAACCCCAGCCACGCCAGATAGGCCGCGCCCAGCCACTGCACGGCATTGAAGGCCGCCGGGTAGGCTGCCAGCAAGGCCGCCACACCGGCCACCGCCGCCCACATCAGCACCTGGTCCCCGGCGATCACACCCACAGTGGCCGCCAGCCCGCCGCGCACCCCACCCTTGCCGGTGGAGGTGATAAGCGCCAGATTCCCCGGCCCAGGGATGGCCAGGAACAACACGATGGCGGCCACAAAGGCGCCGTAATCTGCAATGCCGAACATGATTCAGCCTCCTGTCTGTGTACACTTTTCCCGGAACAATTTCAGGGGGATATCGCCCAATCCACTCACACGGTCACCCCGAAAGGTGGTGGAGTACCGCATGTCGGCAGAGACACCTTCAAAGAAGACAACCGTTCCATCGCCGCGATCCTCCGCGTCTTTCGGGTAGTAGCTCGCTGAAGGGTATTCATCCCCCACCTCGTAGTGGAACCTCACCCCTGGATCACGTTTAAGAATTTCCGCCACAACCGCCCTCTTCCGTCCATCGTTCGCCGCCTCGAATCTCGTCACGACGATAACGGAAGCACGTTCGATCTGCTTCTCAATCGGCAAATCGTATAACGGGGTTTGTTTTACCTGAGCGTCCGGCACTCCTTCAGGCATCCCAGATACAGGCGAGCCACCAAAATAAACCGTTTGCCCCTCATGGGGAGTCAGCAGCACATGGGTCAAGAGCCACCCCAGCGACACAACCGCAACGAAAAACCCTGCTCCGAATACAAGCCCGCTGAAGAATCTTTGCAGCACGCGACACCCTTGTCCATCCACACCGATGGTGACGAGTGTAATCGGCCATTCATGCACTCTACCGACGCATCCAGACAATGCAGCGCTCGGCATCCAATCCTGGCACCTGGAGTTGTTCCACGTGAAACACCTGCACATCGACAGGCAGCGCCGCCAGTTCCTCCTCAGGGTGTTTGCCTTTCATGGCCAGCCACACACCATGCGGCGCCAGCGCGCTGCGCGACCAGGCCGTGAAGTCCAGCAACGAGGCAAAGGCGCGACAGCTCACCACGTCGAACGGCGCGGTGAGAGTTTCGACACGCGCATGCACACCATGCAGGTTGGGCAGCTTGAGCGCCACCGCCGCCTGCTGGATGAAGGCCGCTTTCTTGCCCACGGTATCCACGCAAGTCACATCCACCTGGGGGCAGCAGATGGCGAACACCACGCCCGGCAGGCCGCCGCCAGAGCCCACATCCAGCAGGCGCACCGGCCCCGCCAAACCCGCCTGCGCCACATGGCGGCGCAGCGGCGCCACGGCGGCCAGACTGTCGAGCAGGTGGTATGTGAGCATTTCTTGCGGGTCACGCACGGCCGTCAGGTTGTACACCTTGTTCCACTTCTGCAGCAGTGCGAGGAACTCCATCAGACGCAGGATCTGCCCATCATCCAAACCCAGCGCCAACGCCCCGGCGCCCGCGCGCAGGCGCTCCATCAGCACATCGCTCATGCGGTCACCCCGTCTTCGGCGCGCGCGAAGCCCTTGAACCCGCCTTTCTTCAGGTGCACCAACAACAGCGAAACCGCCGCCGGGGTGACACCCGAAATACGCGAGGCCTGGCCCAGCGTCTCGGGCCGGTGCTTCTGCAACGCCTGCCGCACTTCAATCGACAATGCCGTAACCTGGAGATAGTCCAGCTCATCCGGCAGGCGCAGTTTTTCGAAATGCGCAGCACGCTCCACCTCGCCCTTCTGCCGGTCGATATAGCCGGAATACTTGGCAGCAATCTCTACCTGCTCGACGACCGGGCCACTCAACGCGCCCAAGGTTTCACGTGAAACATCTCCGGATGCGTACTTTCCGCCGTCGAGCGTCATGAGTTTTTCGTAGCCCACGTCGGGCCGACGCAGCAATTCGAACAGGTTGTACTCATGCTCGATGCTCTTGCCGAGCACCCGCCCGGATTCTTCCGCAGGCAGGTTGCGTGGGTTCACCCAGGTGGTTTTCAGGCGTTCTGTTTCACGTGAAACCGCATCACGCTTGCGACTGAAAACATCCCAGCGGGCATCGTCCACCAAGCCCATCTTGCGCCCGGCTTCGGTCAGGCGCATGTCGGCGTTGTCCTCGCGCAGCTGCAGGCGGAACTCGGCCCGGCTGGTAAACATGCGGTAAGGCTCGGTCACGCCCTTGGTGATGAGGTCGTCCACCAGCACGCCCAGGTAGGCCTCATCGCGGCCGGGCAGCCAGGGGGCGTCGCCCCGGCACTGCAGCGCGGCGTTGATGCCCGCGAACAAGCCCTGGGCCGCGGCCTCCTCGTAGCCGGTGGTGCCGTTGATTTGACCAGCGAAAAACAGCCCCTGGATCTGCCGAGTCTCGAAGCTGCTCTTGAGTGCGCGCGGGTCGAAATAGTCGTATTCGATGGCGTAGCCAGGGCGCAGGATGTGCGCATTCTCCAGCCCCGGCATGCTGCGCACCAGGTCGTACTGGATGTCGAACGGCAGGCTGGTGCTGATGCCGTTGGGGTAATACTCGTGGGTCGTCAGCCCCTCGGGCTCCAGGAAAATCTGGTGGCTGTTCTTGTCGGCGAAGCGGTTGATCTTGTCCTCCACGCTCGGGCAGTAGCGCGGGCCCACGCCCTCGATCTTGCCGGTGAACATGGGGCTGCGGTCGAAGCCGCTGCGGATGATCTCGTGCGTGCGCTCGTTGGTGTGCGTGATCCAGCACGGCACCTGGCGCGGGTGCATGGCTGCGCTGCCCATGAAGCTGAACACGGGCAGCACACCCTCATTCACGCCACCCGGCATGCCGTCGCCGGGCTGCTCCTCGCACTTCGAAAAATCGATGCTGCGCCCGTCGATGCGCGGCGGCGTGCCGGTTTTCAGGCGCCCCTGCGGCAGCTTCAGCTCCTTGAGGCGTGCCGAGAGCGACACCGCCGGTGGATCGCCCGCCCGGCCCGCCGCGTAGTTGTTCAGGCCCACATGGATCTTGCCATCGAGAAAGGTGCCGGCCGTCAGCACCACCGTGCGGGAACGGAACCGGATGCCCACCTGCGTGACGGCGCCCACCACGCGGTCGCCCTCCACCATCAAGTCGTCCACCGCCTGCTGGAACAGCCAGAGGCTGGGCTGGTTCTCCAGCATGCGGCGGATGGCGGCCTTGTACAGGATGCGGTCGGCCTGCGCGCGCGTGGCACGCACGGCCGGCCCCTTGCTGCTGTTGAGAATGCGGAACTGGATGCCGCCTTCGTCCGTGGCCAGCGCCATGGCGCCGCCCAGCGCATCCACCTCCTTCACCAGGTGGCCCTTGCCGATGCCCCCTATGCTGGGATTGCAGCTCATCTGCCCCAGCGTCTCGATGTTGTGGGTCAGCAGCAGGGTTCTTTGCCCTAAGCGCGCAGCGGCCAGCGCGGCCTCGGTGCCGGCATGGCCGCCACCGACAACGATCACATCAAATTCCTGGGGGTACAACATGGAACACTCCGGGGCCCGGCGGGCCCGATAATCAAAACACCCGGGCATGCAGGCGCAGTCAGCGCCCCAGCAGGCAGCCCGCGATTTTCCCACTTTGCGCAGGCCGTGTCTGTTTCCAGCCCACTCACCCTCTTCCTGACCGAACTGCTGGGTTCCCCGCCTCCGGCCGTAGAGGCCTGGTGGACCCATGCCGAACGCCGCCTGCTGCCACGCGGCCAGCCTCTGCTGCGGGCGGGCCAACGCTGGCAGCACCTGTGGTGGGTGGAACACGGTGCCCTGCGGCTGTACTACCTGGACCGCGACGGGGCCGAGTCCAACAAGAACTTTTTTCTGGACGGCGCCATGCTCTGGCCCATCACCCCCACACTGCACCAGCAGCCCGTGATGTTTCACGTGGAACCGATGGAAGACAGCGTGGTGTGGGCTCTACATTTGCCTATCGGCCAGGCACACCCCGCAGCCCACTGGCCCGCCTGGACCGCGCTGGAGCATCGCGCCCTCTGCGCCCTGCTCGACGGCAAGATGCAGCGCGAGCAGGAGTTTCTGCAGCTCAGCGCCCGCCAGCGCTATGCGCGGTTGATGGATCAACACCCTCAGTGGGCCGAGCGGATTGCACTCAAGCACCTGGCCTCGTACCTGGGCGTGACGGATGTCTCACTGTCGCGCCTGCGCAGCGAAATGGGGCTTATCAAAGGATAAGGTGCGGCAGGCAGATGCTGCCTATAGTGAAGTAAACACTTTCTCTTCATCCCCTGCTGCCACCATGAAAATCCGCCGCATCCTCGCCCTCGCCTGCGCTGCCACCCTGGGCCTGGGCGCCCTGGCCCTGGGCATTGCTTACCACCAGACCGAATCCGGAATCAGCGCCCACCACGACCGCGTGCGCGCCGACAGCCTGACCGCCAAGGCGCCGCCGCCACTGGAGGGACTGGAGGCACTGCCCACCCCCGTACAGCGTTACTTGCGCTACGCCTTCCCCCAGGGCGTGCCTGCTGCCACACATGTCGAGATGCAAATGCAGGGCAATTTCCGCCGACCCGGCACCGAAAGCTTCGCACCCACCAGCGCCAGCCAGACAGCCGCCACGCGCACACCCGCCATGGCGTTCGATGCCACCACGCCCATCGTGCCCGGCATCTGGGCGCGCGCCTACGACGCCTATGCCAACGGTCAGATGGAAATGAAAGCGCGCATCCTCTCGGCCATCACCGTGGTGGACGAGCACTCGTCGCCCGAACTCAACCGCATCTCGCTGCGCCGCTGGCTGCTGGAGAGCCCTACCTATCCCCAGGCCCTGCTGCCCGGCGGCGTGGTGCGCTGGGAGCCGGTGGATGACCGTACCGCCCGCGCCGTCGCCACCGACCGAGGCATGACCACCAGCCTGCTCGCGCGCTTTGGCGACGATGGCCGCCTGGCCTCCTTCCAGGCCGAGGAAGACGGCGACCTGACCACGCCCTACCACGGCTCGGGCGAGCATGTGGCACGCAGCGACTACCGGCTGGTGCAGGGCATCCGCGTGCCCATGGGCTTCACCATCTCGCGCATGGCCAAAGGGCGCATCATGCCCTTCTGGGAGGGGCGCATCACCAGCATCCGTTTCGCCCTGCCCTCCTGAGAGCCTGTTCACGATCTTTTCAACACCGAAAAAATCGCAAACACGTTCTGAGACGCCAAACACCAGAGGGACTTTTCGGCCACGCCGAAACGCCGTGCAGGCGCTGTGCTTGAATAGCGCCATGACCAAACTTCTCATCTTTGCGGGCAGCACCCGCCAGCAATCCTTCAATCGCAAACTGGCCCATGCCACCGCCGCCATCGCGCGCGATGCGGGCGCCACCGTCACACTGCTGGAGCTGTCCGACTTCGATATCCCGCTGTACAACGCCGACCTGGAGGCCCGCGGCACGCCTCCGGATGTCGTGCGCCTCAAGCAGTTGCTGTGGGAGCACCCTGCCTGGGTCATCTGCTCGCCCGAATACAACGGCAGCTACACCGCCCTGCTCAAAAACACCATTGACTGGGCGTCGAGTCCGGTCAATGGTGACCCGGTCTGGCAGGATGGCACACGCTCCTTCCGAGGCAAGGTGGTGGGCATGCTCAGCGCATCCAACGGCGCTCTGGGCGGACTGCGGTCACAAAGCCACCTGGCGCCGCTGCTCATCAACCTGGAATGCTGGCTGGCCCCGCGCGCCTTTGCCCTGGGCCAGGCCGCCGGCGCCTTCGACGAACACGGAGCGCTGGTGCAGGAAGCGCACCGCCAGCGCGTGCAGGGCGTAGTGGAACAGGTGCTGTGGGCCGCATCCCGCCTGCATGCAGGCGACGCCTGAAATTTCAGAAAAAACCGGCCCTTACCCTTATTGGGCAAGCGCAGAATGCTATCAAAAAAGTAGCTTCATGGATTGCTGGCCCGGCAGGACGCCGGGCAAACCTGCCCGTCGTGCAGCGACTGCCTGCATCGGCAGCCCAATGCGCAGGTCACCCTCCGCTGCCCTCGAAAACGCCCAGCTGCGCCGCCACGCACCTGCATGTGTCGCAATCGGCCCCGTCGGCGCAGGAAACCACAGCATCATGAGCTGCGTGGCTTCTACCCGCGCGACAGCACACCCGCACCGCTGGGCCTACCATGGCGGCTTCGACATTTGACCCAAGGAAACCGTCCATGAAGCTGTACTACTCCCCCGGCGCCTGTTCCCTGTCACCGCACATCGTTCTGCACGAGGCCGGACTGGCGCACGAAGCGGTCGCCGCGCCCACCAAGACGCACAAGCTGGCCGACGGCACGGACTACTACACCATCAACCCGCTGGGCTATGTGCCGTTCCTTGTGCTTGACGATGGCCGCACCCTGCGCGAAGGCCCGGCCATCGTGCAGTACCTGGCCGACCTGGTGCCCGAGAAAAAGCTGGCCCCGCCCGCAGGCAGCTTCGAGCGCTACCAGTTGCAGGAATGGCTGACCTTCATCGGCACCGAACTGCACAAGGGTTTCTCTCCCCTGTTTGGTGGTGGCGCCAACGACGAATACAAAGCCGCCGTCAAGGAGCGCCTGCTGGGCCGCCTGGCCTGGGTTGATGCACAGCTGGCCGGGCGCGACTACCTGATGGGCCAGCAGTTCACCGTGGCCGACGCCTACCTGTTCACCGTGAGCGGCTGGCCGCGCGTGGTCGGCATGGACCTGTCGCACCTGCCCCACCTCATGGCCTACCGCAAGCGCGTGGGTGAACGCCCCGCCGTCGTGGCCGCCATGAAAGCCGAAGGCCTGATCGCATGAGCACGCCCGCCCATGAGCCCCGGCGCGCCGTCGATCCCACACGCGAGAGCTTCAAGGCCCTGTTCGAGCGCGCCCCAGCCCAGGGGCCGGTGCAGATGCTCAACCTGCTGGCCTTCAGGGACACCGCCGAAGGTGGCGGCCGCACCGGGCGCCAGGCCTATGCCGCGTATTCCAAGGCGGTGGAGCCGCTGCTGGCCGCCGTGGGCGGCCGCGTGCTCTGGGTGGCCGATGCCCACCATGCCTTCATCGCGCCCCCCGGCGAAACCTGGGACGAAGTGCTGCTGGTCGAATACCCCTCGCGCGACGCCTTCGTCGCCATGGTGCAGTCGCCCGCCTACCAGGCCGTCGTGCACCACCGCAGCGCCGCCCTGCGCGATGCGCGGCTCATCGTCACGGCCCGCCACCCGGCCTGAGCGGACGCTGGCGCCAGGCCAGCAGCGCCCCCAGCCACAGCGCACCGGCCGAAAACACCAGGCCGCGCGCCAGGCCGCCCGGGCCATCGGCGATCCAGCCCACCACCGTGGGCCCGACGATCTGCCCGGCCGCAAAAACGATGGTGAAGGCGCTGATGCCTGCCGCCCACTGCGCAGGCGGCAGGTTGTGCCGCACCAGCGCCGTGGTAGATGCCACCACCGACAGAAACACCCCGCCAAACAGCAGGCCCGAGGCCAGCGCTACCGGCCACGAGCCCGTGAGCGCCGGCAGCACCGTGGCCACGCCCAGCAGGCCGTTCAGCAAGGCCAGCGCCTGCCCGCCCCGGCTGCGGTCCAACAGGCCTGCCCAAATGCGCGACGACAGCACCACCGCCAGCCCCAGCAGCGCATAGAACCAGGTGATCGCCCCGCCCCCCGCGCCCTGTGCGCGCAAGAGCGCCACCACAAAGGTCATGTAGCCGATGTAGCCCACACCAAACATCGCGTAGCCCGCCAGCGCAGGCCCGAAATCGCCCACGCGGAACACCTGGGGTCCCACAGGAGCCGCCGGGGGAGCCGTCTTGCCAGACACCACCGCCATCGCCGCGGCAGCAGCCGCATCCCTGCGGCGCAGCACCCGCACCGGCCACACCATGCCCAGCGTGGCCACGGCACTGGCCAGCGCCAGCGCCCACCAGGCCCAGGTCCAGGCATGCGGCCCCGGGGCAGCCGCCAGCACGGCGGGCACCAGCAACGCCGACAGGCTGATGCCCCAGCCCGTGCCCCCGTAGTACAGCCCCAGCAGCAGGCCGCTGCGCGGCGCATCCAGCGCCCCCAGGCGTGCAGCCATCAGCCCGCCGGCAATGAAGATCAGCGCACTGGCCACGCCCGCCAGCAAGCGCTGCAGCAGCAGCGAAGGCGCATCCAGAAAGAAACCGCACAGCCCCATGAACACCGTGGCCAGCACTGCACCGCCCAGCAGCAGGCGGCCCGGCGCCAGGCGCCGCAGCAGCACCGGCGTGGCCAGCGCACCCAGCAGGTACCCCAGCGCATTGATGGTGTTCATGCCCCCCGCCAGCGTGTACGACCAGCCCAGGTCTTCGCGCATGGGCGGCAGCAGCAGCGCATAGGCAAAACGGGTGATGCCCAACGACACCGCCGCCCCCAGCGACAGCGCCAGGGCCAGCCACACCACCTGGACGCGCGAGACCGGGGCGGGAGAAGAGCTTTCGTGCATCGCTCAGATTGTGCCGCAGCAGCCCCGACGGCTACCCACTGGCGCAAGGCATGCCACGGCGCCACGCAAAGCTATCAAAACAATAGCTATCGGCGCTCATGGAAATTGCCCTGGCGCCTCTTTTGAATCTTATTTCTGGCCCCATCTGCAAGAATCCCGCTGTCGCCTGCAGCACTGCGCTGCGTGCGCGGCGGCACTACGCTTGAACGCATCGCCCTCCCTCCATCGAAGACCGCCATGACCACACTGTTTGAACCCACCCGCGCAGGCGACATCGCCCTGGCCAACCGCATCGCCATGGCGCCGCTCACCCGCAACCGCGCCCCAGGCGCCATTCCCAACGCCCTCATGGCCCAGTACTACGCCCAGCGCGCCAGCGCGGGCCTGCTCATCAGCGAAGGGGTCGCCATCAGCCCGCAAGGCCAGGGCTATGCCGACGTGCCCGGCCTCTACAGCACCGAGCAGCTCGACGGCTGGAAGCACGTCACCAGCGCCGTGCACCAGGCGGGCGGCAAAATCGTCGCGCAGCTGTGGCATGTGGGCCGCGTCTCGCACACCCTGCTGCAGCCGGGCAACGCCGCACCGGTCGGCCCCTCGGCCGTGCGCGCCAAGACCAAGACCGTGCTCCTGCACGACGGCGTACCCACCTTTACCGAAACCTCGGAGCCCCGCGCACTCGATGCCGCCGAGCTGCCCGGCATCGTGCAGGACTACCGCCACGCCGCGCGCCACGCCATCGCCAGCGGGTTTGACGGCGTCGAGATCCACGGCGCCAACGGCTACCTGATCGACCAGTTCCTCAAGACCGGCGCCAACCAGCGCGAGGACGACTACGGCGGCAGCGTCAAGAACCGCGCCCGCCTGGCGCTGGAAGTGGTGCGCGCCGTGGCCGATGAAATCGGCGCAGGGCGCACCGCCATCCGCCTCTCGCCCGTCACCCCGGCCAACGACATCGTGGACGACGACCCGCAGCAGCTGTTCGACTACCTGCTGCACCACCTGGCGCCCCTGGGCCTGGCCTACATCCACATCATCGAAGGCGCCACCGGCGGCCCGCGCGAACTGCCCGAACGTCCGTTCGACTACGCCGCACTCAAGGCCGTGTACCGTAGCAGCGGAGGCCAGGGCGCCTGGATGGTGAACAACGGCTACGACCTGGCCCTGGCCCAAAACGCCGTGGCCGAAGGCGCCGACATCGTCTCGTTCGGCCGCCCCTACATCGCCAACCCCGACCTGGTCGAGCGCCTGCAGCGCGGCGCCCCGCTCAACACCCCCGACCGCGCCACCTTCTACGGCGGCGGCGCCCAGGGCTATACCGATTACCCCACGCTGGACTGAACCTACCCCCGCCAGCGTTTGAGCAGCAGCGCATTGGTCATCACACTGACCGAGCTCAGCGCCATGGCCGCGCCGGCCACCACCGGGCTCAGGTATCCCAAAGCGGCCAGCGGAATGCCCGCCACGTTGTAGGCGAAGGCCCAGAACAGGTTCTGCCGGATCTTCAGCACCGTGCGGTGGGAGATATCGAGCGCCCCCGCCACCAGCAGCGGGTCGCCGCGCATCAGCGTGATGCCGGCGGCGTGCATGGCCACATCGGTGCCGTTGCCCATGGCCATGCCCACGTCGGCGGCGGCCAGCGCGGGCGCATCGTTCACGCCGTCGCCCACCATGGCAACCGTTCGGTGCGTGCCATCACCCTCCTGCTGCAATGCGCGCACGGCTTGCGCCTTGTCGCCCGGCAGCACCTCGGCCATCACTTCGCCCGCGCCCGGGTCCAGCCCCAGGCGGCGCGCCATGGCCTCGGCCGCACCTTTGTTGTCTCCAGAAATCATGACGGTACGGATGCCCTTGGCACGCAGCAGCGCCAGCGCCTCGCGCGCACCGGGTTTGGGCTCGTCGCCAAAGGCCATCAGTGCGCGCACGGCCAGGCCCTGCGCGCTGCGTTCGGCCACGGCCGATACCGTGGCGCCCTCGTCTTGCAACTGCTGCGCACGCGCGCCCAGCGTGCCCAGGTCCACTCCCAGCTCATCCATCCAGCGCAGGCTGCCCACCAGATAGCTGCGCCCAGCCACCTCGCCCTCGGTACCGCGCCCCGGCACGGCGCGCACGCCGACGGGCTCGGCCATCGCCAGACCACGGTCTTGTGCCGCCTGCACCACCGCGCGCGCCAGCGGGTGTTCGCTGCCGCTTTGCACCGCTGCCACCGCCGCCAGCATGGCAGCGTCCTCTGCGCCCGGTTCCACGTGAAACGCCGTCAGGCGGGGCTGGCCCACGGTCAGCGTGCCGGTCTTGTCGAACGCCACGGTATCGACCTTGTGCGCCAGCTCCAGCGCCTGGGCGTCCTTGATCAAAATGCCATGCTCGGCCGCCACCCCCGTGCCCGCCATGATGGCCGCCGGGGTGGCCAGCCCCAGCGCGCACGGGCAGGCAATCACCAGCACCGCCACGGCGCGGATCAGCGCCACCTCGGCCCCCACGCCCGCCCACAGCCAGCCCAGCAGCGTAGCCAGCGCAATCAGCAGCACCACCGGCACAAACACGTTGGCCACCTGGTCCACCAGCCGCTGGATGGGCGCCTTGGCCGCCTGCGCGTCTTCCACCAGGCGGATGATCTTGGACAGCACCGTCTCGGCGCCCACCGCACGCACCTGCAGCACGATGCGGCCGTCGCCATTGATCGAGCCCCCCGTCAGCAGCGCCCCCACCTCCTTGGCCACCGGCAGCGGCTCGCCGGTCAGCATCGACTCGTCCACCTGCGTGTCGCCTTCGAGCAGCGTGCCATCGACCGGCAGGCGCTCGCCCGGGCGCACCACCAGGCGGTCGCCCACCATCACCTCGGCCACCGGCACATCGACTTCGCCGCTTTTGCCCACAAGGTGCGCCACATCGGGCCGCAGGCCGTGCAGCGCGCGGATGGCCGCCGTGGTCTGGTGCTTGGCACGCGCTTCGAGCCACTTGCCCAGCAGCACCAGGGTGACCACCACGGCAGAGGCCTCAAAGTACAGGTGCGGCGCATGCCCAGGCATGGCTGTCAGCCACAGCCACATCGACAAGCCCCAGCCCGCGCTGGTGCCAATGGCGACGAGCAAATCCATGTTGCCCGACAGCGCCTTGGCCGCCGCCCAGCCCGCCTTGTAAAAGCGCGCCCCCAGAATGAACTGCACCGGCGTGGCCAGCACAAACTGCACCCAGGCGGGCAGCATCCAGTGCGCACCAAACAGGTCGCCCACCATGGGCAGCACCAGCGGCGCCGACAGCAGCAGGCCAATAGCGACAGGCGCAAACCCCGTCCAGGGCGAAGTGTCTTCCTCACGCGCCTGGCTGGCCGCCGCCGTCAACGGTTCGTAGCCCGCATTGCGCACAGCGCGGCGCAGCAGGGCGTCCATCGCAGCGTCGTCGCCCCCGTCAGGCGGTGCAAACTGGATGCGAGCCGACTCCGTGGCCAGGTTCACGGTCGCCTCCTGCACACCGGGCACCTTGCGCAGCGCCCGTTCGACACGGCCCACGCAACTGGCACAGGTCATGCCGCCAATGGACAAGTCCAGCGCATGGACGGGCGGCGCAGAAACGGAGGGGGCAGAAGTATTCATGGCAGCGACAGTAAGGCTTGACACCATGGCAATGTCAAGCGTGCAATGCATCCCATTGGGGCCCTTGACCTTGCCACGGCGTCAAGGTTCATGATGCCCCATCCCAACCCCCCTGAAGGAAAGGCCCCTATGCCACAGCAACACCAATTCGACGTCCAGGGCATGACCTGCGGCCACTGCGAGCGCGCCGTCACCAACGCCGTGCAAGAGCTTGACCCGCAGGCCACCGTGCAGATCGACCGCGCCCACAACCGCGTCGATGTCACCAGCGAGCAACCCCGCGCAGCCCTGGCCGCCGCCATCGCCGAAGAAGGCTACACGGTCGCCGCATGACCAGCGCCACCGGCTGGCCCGTGCCCATCGGCATCGCGGCCCAGCGCGCCGGGGTGTCGGCGCGCATGGTGCGGCACTACGAATCGCTGGGCCTGCTGCCCCCCGTGGGCCGCACCGACAGCGGCTACCGCCAGTACACCGAGGCCGAAGTGCACGCCCTGCGCTTCATCCGCCGTGCGCGCGATCTGGGTTTCTCCATGGCCGAGATCGCCACCCTGCTCGGCCTGTGGCAAGACAAGGCGCGCGCCAGCAGCCAGGTCAAAAGCATCGCCCAGGCGCACATCGATGACCTGGCCACCCGCATCGCCGCCATGCAGGCCATGCAGCGCACGCTGCAGTCGCTGGTGCAGTGCTGCCACGGCGACGACCGGCCCGACTGCCCCATCCTGGATGACCTGGCGGCGGTGGGCGATGGCGCAGCGCCTGCGGGCAAATCGCTATCATAACAATAGCTATCAGCGCTTATCCATCGGGCGTTAATAGCCAAAAACAGTCAAAAAAACGGTGGCCATCAGGCCTTGGTCACCACCCTCCCCCGCTTGTGCGCGATCTTGGCCGCCGGGACGGGCAGCGTATCTGCCCGCCGCAACACCCCCTCGCACAGCGTGGCAATGCACTGCTCGGCGATCTGCTCGGGCGTGTACTCGCCGCCGGGCTGGTACCAGCGGCCGATCCAGCTCAAAGCGCCAGCAATCACAAAGGCGGTCATCTTGGGGTCGCAGGGCTGCAGCGAGCCCTCCTGCACTCCCTGGGCCACCAGGCGCCTGAAAGCGAGGTCGATCTCAGATTTCATGCGGCGCAGTTCCGAGCGGCTGGGCTCGGGCACCTCCTCGTCGCCCACGCGGATCAGGCACATGCCAAAAGGCTGCATGACGATGTCGGCATACGCCTGCATGCAGGCACGCAACTGGTCCACCGCATTGCCTCCCGCCTGGCGCGAGGCCTCGATCCCTTCGAGCGTCATCTCCAGCCCCTGGCGCACGCACTGCAACAGGATTTCGTCCTTGTTCTTCACGTAGTAGTACAGCGTGGGCTTGCTCACGTTGAGGCGCGCGGCAATGTCGTCGAGCGAGGTGGCGTGGAAGCCCCTCTCGTTGAACAACTGCGCGGCGGCCTGCAGCACGGCATGGCGCTTGGCCTCGCGCTGCTGCTTGCGGTCGGGCACGCTGGCCCAGGGTGATGCAGCAGCAGACGGGGCGCGGGTCTTTCTGGCGGCGGTGGATTCAGTCATAAGGGGTATTACACCGGGAAACTACCAATGCAGCGATAGGGAGACACACCCAAAATGCTACTCACAAGTAAACAGTTTACGTACGAGTAGAATTTTTCTGGCCCGCACAAACCCCTAGAGAGCGATGGCGATACAACACCCTGGCGGCACACCCGCCGCCCCCCTGCTGGAAGTCGATGGCGTCACGCTGGCGTTTGGCGGCGTCAAGGCGCTGTCGGGCGTGGGCTTTGGCGTGCAGCCGGGCTCCATCACTGCCGTGATCGGACCCAACGGCGCGGGCAAGACCTCGCTGTTCAACACCATCTCGGGCTTCTACCGGCCCACGGGGGGCAGCATCCGGTTCAAGGGCCAGGACATCACCCGCATTCCGGCACCGCAGCGCGCCAAGATGGGCCTGGGCCGCAGCTTTCAGAACATCGCGCTGTTTCGCGGCATGACGGTGCTGGACAACATCAAGCTCGGCCGCCACGCGCACCTCCAGACCAATGTGTTCGATGCGCTGTTCTACCTGGGCCGCGCACGCCGCGAAGAGGCGGCTTTGCGCGCCGACATCGAGGAGCGCATCATCGATTTCCTGGAGATCGACCACATCCGCCACGCACCGGTCTCGGCCCTGTCCTACGGCCTGCAAAAGCGCGTGGAGATGGCGCGCGCCCTGGCCATGCAGCCGCAGATCCTGATGCTCGACGAACCCGTGGCCGGCATGAACCGCGAGGAGACGGAAGACATGGCGCGCTTCATCCTCGACGTGCGCGCCGAGTGGGGCGTGACGGTGCTGATGGTGGAGCACGACATGGGCATGGTGATGGATCTGTCGGACCACGTGGTGGTGCTCAACTTCGGCCAGGTCATTGCCCAGGGTACGCCCGCCGTGGTGCAGCAAGACCCTGAGGTCAACCGTGCCTACCTGGGCTCGGGCGATGTGGGCGACCTGCGCCGCAAGCTGCAGGCCGCCACCCACACACAGGGAGCCGCATGATGGATTGGTCCTACCTGTTTGAAATCAGCCTGACCGGCATTGCCAGCGGCGGGCTGTATGCGCTGGCCGCCCTGGCCTTCGTGATGGTCTACAAGGCCACGCGCGTGGTGAACATCGCCATTGGCGAAATGCTCATGGCGGGTGCCTACCTGTTCTTCACGTTCGCCTCGATGATGGCGCTGCCGCTGTGGCTGGCCATCCCCGCAGCGGTGCTGGGCACCGGGCTGCTGGGCGCGGTGATCGAGCGCACCATGATCCGCCCGCTGCTGGGCGAGCCGCCCATTTCCGTCTTCATGGTCACGGTGGGCCTGGGCTCGGTGCTTGTCGGCGTGGTCGAAATGATCTGGAGCGCCGACCAGCGCCGCCTGCCCGATTTCCTTCCCAGCGGCCCCATCATGGTGGGCGATGCCTTCCTCGCCCCCAAGGTGTTCTGGGGCGCCGTGATCGCCGTGGTCCTCATTGCCGCTGTGCTGCTGCTGTTCCGCTTCTGGCGCGGCGGCGTGGCCCTGCGTGCCACCGCCAGCGACCAGGCCGCCGCCTACTCGGTGGGCATCAACGTACCGCGCGTGTTCTCGCTCTCCTGGGTGGTCTCGGCCATGATCGCCGCCGTCTCCGGGATCATCGTCGGCTCCATTGGCGGCATCTCGTCGAGCATGGGCGTGTTCGGCCTGTCGGTGCTGGTGGTGGTGATCGTCGGCGGGCTCGACAGCGTGCTCGGCGCGCTGGTGGGCGGCCTGTTCATCGGCCTGGTCGAAGCCCTGGCGGGCAGCTATCTGGGCGGCGAATACAAGCTGCTGGCCACCTTCATCGTGCTGGTGTGCATCCTCATGGTGCGCCCCTACGGCCTGTTCGGCACGCACGAAATAGAAAGACTCTAGAACCATGCACCCCCACGTCCATCACTTCGTGTATTCACTGCCCCCCAAGGGGGCCCAGGCCTGCCTTGGGGCGGCCCGGCGGGAGGCCTGATGCGCATCGGAACCCTCAAGGAAAGCTACACCGCCGACGCGGCGCTGTTCGACTCGCACACCCAGAAGGTGTGGCTGGCCGTGGGTGCCGCACTGCTGGTGCTGTTTCCCTTCATGGCCAGCGACTACTGGCTGTACCTGGCCTGCCTGGTCAGCATCAATGTGGCCAGCAGCGCGGGACTGAACATCCTCACCGGCTACACCGGCCTGGTGAGCCTGGGGCAGGCCGCCTTCATGGGGCTGGGCGCCTACACGGTGGCCATCATGCAGGCGCGGTGGGGCACACCCTTTCTGCTGAACATTTTTTGCGGCGGCGTGGTGGCCATGCTGGGCGGCATTGTGGTGGGCATTCCGTCGCTGCGCGTCAAGGGGCTGTACCTGGCCATTGCAACAATAGCGGCCTCGTTCATCGCGCATTTTCTGTTTGCCAATTTCGACTTCACCGGCGGCACCGGCGGCCTGAGCGTACCCCCGGCCAGCCTGTTCGGACTGCCGCTCGATACCTCGTTCCGCCTGTACTGGCTGATCGTGCCCGTCACCCTGCTCATGCTGCTGGGCGCAGCCAACCTGTTTCGCACACGCATTGGCCGGGCCTTCATCGCCATCCGCGACCGCGACATCTCGGCCGAGGTGCTGGGCATTCCGCTGCTGCGCTACAAGCTGCTGTCGTTTGGCCTGTCGTCGTTCTACGCCGGGGTGGCGGGCGGCCTGTGGGCGTACTTCTTTCGCGTGGTCACGCCCGAGAGCTTTCCGCTGATGATGTCCATCTTCTTCCTGGCGGCCATCATCGTCGGCGGCATGGGCTCCATCCTGGGCGGCATCCTGGGTGCGGTCTTCATGACCATGGTGCCCGAGCTGCTCAAGCTGGTGTTCGACTGGCTGCCCGGCGGGGCCAATCTCACGGTGTTTCTCTCGCCCGTGCGCACCATCATTTTTGGTCTGCTGATCATCGGATTTCTGGTGTTCGAGCCACAGGGGCTCGCAGAAGTGTGGCGGCGCATTCGCCGATTTTTCCACCTGTGGCCCTTCCGCAACTGACGCGGCGGGACCCTTTGAAAACGCAAGAAGGAGACAACCATGCCCCATTCCCTGACCTCCCAACGCCGCCGCTCCCTGCTGCTGGCCGCTGGCGCAGCCCTGGCCACGCCGCTGGCCGCACACGCCCAGGCGGGCGGTGAAGACATCGTCATCGGCGGCTCCATCCCCATGACGGGTGTGTTTGCCTTTGCCGGCATCGGCATCGACGCGGGCATCAAGGACTACCTCAAGATCGTCAACGACGCCGGCGGCATCAAGGGCCGCAAGCTCAAGTACGTGCCCGAGGACACCGGCTACAAGGTCGACGCCTCGGTGGCCGCCTTCAAGAAAATCACCAGCCAGAACAAGGTGCACCTGTACTACGGCGACTCCACCGGTTTCGCCAAGACCATCAACCCCGAGCTGGACCGCACGGGCGAGATCATGATGGCCGGGGCCTCGTTTGCCACCGAGCTCAACGACCCCAAGAAATACCCCCACCAGTTCCTGGTGGGCCCCGACTACACCGAGATGTTCGGCATTCTGCTGAACCATATCGCCAAGGAAAAGCCGGGCGCCAAGGTGGCCTTCGTCTACTCCGACTCCGAGTTCGGCCGCGACCCGATCGACTCCAGCGAAGCCCTGGCCAAGAAACTGGGCCTGTCCGTGGCCGTCAAGATCATGACGCCCGCAGGCAGCGTGGACGTGTCCACCGAGGTCATCAAGCTGCGCCGCGCCGCGCCCGACTACACCATCTTCCACGGCTACATCCTCGCGCCCATTCCCGAATTCATCACCCAGGGCAAGCAGCAGGGCATGAAGAGCAAGTGGATGGGCACCTTCTGGACCATGGACAGCTCCACGGTGATGAAGATGGGCGAGGCGGGTGACGGCTTCATGGGCGTGATGCCCTACCGCTACTACTACGACACCGAAAAGGCGCCCATGCTGGAGAAGATCCGCCAGATGCGCCCCGAATACCAGAGCACAGCCTACATCCAGGGCTTTCTGGCCGCCATGCTGTTCACCGAATCGGCCAAGCGCTGTATCGACGCGGGCAAGGAGCTCAACGGCAAGAACCTCAAGGCCGCGCTCAACAGCATCAAGGACTTCGACACGGGCGGCCTGATTGGCGTGCCGATCACCATCAGCGGCAACTCCATCCCCGTGGGCCGTGTGTACCGGGCCGACATGAAGACCCAGAAGATGGTGGCCGCCTCCGACTGGATCAAGCTGTGAACAACCCCCTGAGCGGCTGCGCCGCTTCCCCCTTCTCTCACGCTGCGCGTGGGAAGGGGGACGCCGCCCGTGCGGCGGGGCGGCCCTTGCACGGCGGCCTCGGCCTGGGCCGCGCCAGTTTCGTAGGCCGTGGGTAGTACCCGGCGCGATGGATCACTGACATGACCCAGCAAAACACGGACAACGTCCTCGAAGTCAACAACATCGAGGTCATCTACAACAAGGTGGTGCAGGCCCTGCGCGGCCTGTCGCTGGCCGTGCCGCGCGGCCACATCGTGGCGCTGCTGGGCAGCAACGGGGCGGGCAAGTCCACCACGCTCAAGGCCGTGTCGGGGCTGCTGGCGCTGGAAGACGGTGCACTGGAAAGCGGCAGCATCCTCTTCAATGGCCAGGGCACCGCACAGTACGCGCCGCAGCAGCTCGTGCGGCGCGGCCTCTCGCATGTGATGGAGGGGCGCCGCGTGTTTGAAGACCTCACGGTCGAGGAAAATCTGGTCGCCGCCACCTATGCGCTCACCGGCCGCAAAGAGGCCAAGCCCGACTTCGATCTCGTCTACCAGTATTTCCCCCGCCTGCACGAGCGCCGCAAGGGCCTGGCAGGCTACCTTTCGGGCGGCGAACAGCAGATGCTGGCCATTGGCCGCGCGCTCATTGCGCAGCCCGAGCTGATCCTGCTCGATGAGCCCTCGCTGGGCCTCTCGCCCAAGCTGGTGGAGGACATCTTCACCATCATCGCGCGCATCAACGCCGAGCGCGGTACCAGCATGCTGCTGGTCGAACAGAACGCCACCGTGGCCCTGGCCGTGGCGCACAGCGGCTACATCATGGAGAACGGCAAGATCGTCATCGACGGCACGGCCGAGCGCCTGGCCAGCGACCCCGACGTGCGCGAGTTCTACCTCGGCATGGGCGGCGGCGGCGAAGCGAAAAGCTTTAAAGACATCAAGCACTACAAGCGCAGAAAGAGATGGCTGTCGTGAGCGCGAACAACCCCCTGTGGCGCTTCGCGCCTTCCCCCTTCTCTCGCCTCGCTGCGCGATGCGGGAAGAGGGACGCCGCCCGTGCGGCGGGGCGGCCCTTGCACGGCGGCCCTGGCTTTTGCCGCGCCAGTTTTGACGGCTATGGGTTCGCGATGCGCAATGGATCACTGATATGTTGAATCTCCCCGAACTCACCCTGCCCCAAATGCTGCGCGAACGCGCACGCACCGATGCGCAGCGCATTGCGCTGCGGCAAAAGGACTTCGGCATCTGGAAGCCCTTTACCTGGGCGCAGTACTACCAGCGCGCCTGCCATGTCGGCCTGGGCCTGCGCGCGCTGGGCCTGTCCGCGGGCGGCCATGTGGGCGTGATCTCCGAAAACCGCACCGAATGGGTGCTGGCCCAGATGGGCGCGGGCCTGGTGGGCGCCGTCACTGTGGGGGTGTACCCCACCAGCCCCTCGTCCGAGGTGGCCTATGTGGTGGGCCATGCCGACATCGAGGTCATGGTCTGCGAGGACCAGGAGCAGACCGACAAGCTGATCGAGGCCCTCGACCAGCTGCCGCGCCTCAAGAGAATCATCGTCATGGAAACCAAGGGCCTGCGCAGCTTTGCGCCCGAGGTGCGCGACCTGATCACCACCTTCGACGCACTGGAAAAACGGGGCGCCGCATCGGGCCGGCAGGCCCTGATCGACCAGGCGCTGGCGCAGCAGACGCTCGACGACATCGGACTCATGATCTACACCTCGGGCTCGACCGGCAAGCCCAAGGGCGCGATGGTGTCGTGGCGCAACATCCGCGGCGTGGTGCCCGGCATCGTCGACCGCCTGGAGCTCTCGCGCAGCACCACCCACCTGTCGTACCTGCCGCTGTGCCACGTGGCCGAGCAGATGCTGACCACCTTTTGCCCGGTGTACATCGGCTCGCAGGTCAACTTTGGCGAATCCATCCGCACCGTGCAGGAAGACCTGCGCGAGGTGGCGCCCACCATGTTCCTGGGCGTGCCGCGCATCTGGGAAAAGATGCACGCCGCCATCAGCATCAAGCTGCAGGAAACCGGCGGCCTGCGCCGCGCGCTGTTTGCCAAGGCCTACGCCGCCTGCCAGCCCCTGGCCGAAAAACCGCGCGCCGCATGGAGCCTGGGCGAGCGGCTGCGCTTTGCCGCCAGCTACTGGCTGGTGTTCCGTGCGCTGCAGAACTTCCTGGGCCTGCGCGATGTGCACGTGGCGCTGACTGGCGCCGCGCCCATTCCCCCCGATGTGGTGCGGTTCTTCCGCGTGCTGGGCGTGCCGCTGGTCGAGGTGTATGGCCTGACCGAGTCGAGCGGCATGGTCACCGGCCACCGGCTGGGCGACGTGTCCGTGGGCACCGTCGGCGTGCCCACGCAGGGCGTGGAGTGGCGCATTGGCGAAGCGGGCGAGTTCCAGATCAAGGGCGACATGGTGTTCGCGGGCTACTACAAGAACCCCGAGGCCACGGCGCAAAGCATCCAGGACGGCTGGCTGCACACGGGCGACGTGGTGCGCGAAGAGCGCGGCCAGCTCAAGATCGTGGACCGCCTCAAGGACATCATGATCACGGCCGGCGGCAAGAACCTCACGCCGTCCGAGATCGAGAACACGATGAAGGGCAGCCCCTACATCAAGGAATGCGTCATCGTGGCCGAGGGCCGCAAGTTCGTCGGCGCGCTGGTCATGATCGACTTTGAAACCGTGGGCAAATGGGCCGAGGCGCAGCGCCTGCCGTTCACGCATTTCCGCTCGCTGGTGGAAATGCCCCAGGTGCGCGCCCTCATCGACGACGCCATCCGCACCGGCAACGAACGCCTGGCCCAGGTCTCGCAGATCCGCAGGTTCCACCTGCTCACCAAGGAGCTGGACCACGACGACGGCGAAGTCACCGCCACCATGAAGGTGCGGCGCTCAAGCATCTACAAGACCTACGCCGAAGAGATCGAGGCCTTGTACCGCTAGCGCAGCGCACTATCAAAACAAGAGCTGCCAGCGCTTGATAGTATTGGTTTTTGAATATAAAAATATCTCAAATCCAATACAGTAAAGCGCTACAAGCTCTGAATTCAGGAGCACCCCCATGCACGCCACCCCCCCCCCGCCGCCCGTGCTGCTCGAGCGCCAGGGCGCCATCGCCACGCTGCGCTTCAACCGCCCCGAGGCCCTCAACGCCATCGACGTGCCCATGGCCCAGGCCTTTCTGGCCGCCGTGCAGACCATCGCCGCCGACCCCGGCGTGCGCGCCGTGGTGCTGCGCGGCAACGGCAAGGGCTTCATGGCCGGGGGCGATCTGGCCACCCTGCGCGCCGACCCGGTGCAGGGCGCCCACGACATTCTCACGCCCCTCAACCAGGCCCTGCCCCTGCTGGCCCGCATCAACGCCCCCGTCATTGCCCAGGTGCACGGTGTGGCGGCGGGAGCCGGCCTGGCGCTCATGCTGCAGGCCGACTTCGTGCTCGCCGCCGAAGGCACGCGCTTCAACCTCGCCTACATCAACCTTGGAACGAACTGCGACGTCGGCGCCTCCTGGGCGCTGCCGCGCCTGGTGGGCCTGCGACGCTCGCTGGAAATCGCGCTGCTGGGCGACACCTACACCGCCCCCGAGGCCGAGCGCCTGGGCCTGGTCAACCGCGTGCTGCCCGCCGCCGAGCTGGACGCCGCCGTGCAACAACTGGCCGGTCGACTGGCCGCCGGGCCCACCGTGGCCTATGGCCATATGCGCCGCCTGCTGCGCAGCAGCTTCGACCACGACCTGCCCACACAACTGCACGCCGAAGCCGCCGCTTTTGCACAATGTGGCCACACGGCCGACCTGCCCGAGGGCATCGAAGCCTTTTTCGCCAAACGCGCCCCGGCCTTCCAGGGCCGCTGATCCCCGTTTTTTCATCTCCGGAGAATTTCCATGACCCACCGCGACGTCTTCATCGTCAGCACCGCCCGCACCGCCATCGGCACCTT
>JAMLIQ010000120.1 GCA_023954095.1 Burkholderiaceae bacterium
GGGCGATCACCACCTCGGGCGGGTCGCCGGCCATGCGGCTGCGGGTGATGCGCACCTGCATGATGTTGACGCTGGCCAGCACCACTTCCAGCAGCGACGGCGCGGGCACGCGGGCCGGGTCGGGGGTGGGCAGCAGGGATGCAAAGCCGTCCTGCAGGCGGCTCAGCCAGCCGGCGGTTTCCTCGTCGTCCTCCGGGGCCTCGGCGGGCGGCTTGGCCGCGCCGTTGGCGCCGGGCTTGCGCAGGTGGCGGCCCAGGATGTCGGCGTTCAAATCCACGGCGATCACGATGTCGGCCCCCATGGCGCGCGCCAGCGACACGGGCACGGGGTTCACCAGGCCGCCATCGACCAGCAGGCGCCCGTCGCGCTGCGCGGGGGTGAACAGGCCGGGCAAGGCCATGGAGGCGCGCACGGCGTCGGCGGTGGAGCCGGTGCGCAGCCACACCTCGCTGCCGGAATGCAGGCCCGTGGCCACGGCGGCGAAGGGCATGTCCAGCGCCTCGATGGGGCGGTCGGAGAAGCGGCTGCGGAAGAAGTCGATCACCCGCTCGCCCTTGAGCATGCCGCCCGCGAGCTTGAAATCCATGAACGAGAACACGGTGCGCCCGGTCAGGCCGCGCGCCCATTGCTCGAAGCGGTCCAGCTCGCCCAGCGCGTAGGCCGCGCCCACCACGGCGCCAATGGAGGCGCCGCACACCACGTCGGGCTGGATGCCGGCCTGCTGCAGCGCGCGGATCACGCCGATGTGTGCCCAGCCGCGCGCCGAGCCGCTGCCCAGCGCCAGGCCGATGACGGGTTTGCGGTTCATGCTTGCGGCTCCGTGGGTGACAGCGCGGCCAACAGGGCCAGCATGTCGGCTTCGTCGAGCACGGGCACACCCAGCTCCTGGGCCTTGGCGAGCTTGCTGCCGGCCTCCTCGCCCGCCACCACGTAGTGCGTTTTCTTGCTCACCGAGCCGGCCACCTTGGCGCCAGCGGCCTCCAGCAGGTCCTTGGCGGCGTCGCGGCTCAGCGTGGGGAGCTGGCCGGTGAGCACCACCGTCTTGCCCGCCAGCGGCAGCGTGGCGCGCTCGGCCGGGGCGCCCTCTTCCCAGGCAACGCCGCAGGCGCGCAGTTGCTCGACCACCTCGCGGTTGTGCGGCTGGGCGAAGAAGGTGTGGATGGCCTCGGCCACCACGGGGCCCACGTCGTTCACCTGCAGGAGCTGCTCCACCGTGGCGTCCATGATGGCGTCGAGCCCGCCGAAGTGGCGCGCCAGGTCCTTGGCCGTGGCCTCGCCCACCTGGCGGATGCCCAGGGCGAACAGAAAGCGTGGCAGCGTGGTGTGTTTGGACTTTTCCAGCGCGGCCAGCACGTTCTGGGCCGATTTTTCGGCCATGCGGTCGAGTGCGACGAGCGCCGTGAGGCCCATGCGGTACAGGTCGGGCAGCGTGCGGATCACGCCCTGGTCCACGAGCTGGTCCACCAGCTTGTCGCCCAGGCCCTCGATGTCCATGGCGCGGCGCGCGGCGAAGTGCAGCAGGGCCTCCTTGCGCTGCGCGGGGCAGAACAGGCCGCCGGTGCAGCGGTGGTTGGCCTCGCCCTTCTCGCGCACCACGGCGCTGCCGCACACGGGGCAGGCCTTGGGCATGTGGAAGTTGGCCACGTAGCCCGCGCGCGGCCCGGGCACGACGCCCACGACCTCGGGGATCACGTCGCCCGCGCGGCGCACGATCACTTGGTCACCTACGCGCACGCCCTTCTTGCGGATCTCGAACAGATTGTGCAGCGTGGCGTTGGTGACGGTGACGCCGCCCACGAACACCGGCGCCAGCCGCGCCACGGGCGTGATCTTGCCGGTGCGGCCCACCTGCACGTCGATGGCCTCGATGCGCGTGGCCATCTCCTGCGCCGGGTATTTGTGCGCCACGGCCCAGCGCGGCTCGCGCGTCTTGAAGCCGAGCTGGCGCTGGAGCTGCAGGCTGTTGACCTTGTACACCACGCCGTCGATGTCGTAGGGCAGCGCATCGCGGCTGGCGCCGACTTGCTGGTGGAATGCTACCAATTCAGGAGCACCCAGCGCAGTCCGCACCTGCTCTGCGACCGGAAAACCCCATTGTTTGAGGGCCTGCAGCAGTTCAAAGTGCGTGGCAAACGCCGGGCCGCCCTCGGCCTCGGGCGTGATGGCGCCCAGGCCGTAGGCGAAAAAGCGCAGCGGCCGCTGCGCGGCAATGCCCGAGTCGAGCTGGCGCACGGCGCCGGCGGCGGCGTTGCGCGGGTTCACGAAGGTCTTGCCGCCTTGCGCGCGCTGGCGCTCGTTGAGCGCGTCGAAATCGGCGCGGGGCATGTAGACCTCGCCGCGCACTTCCAGCAGGGGGGGCACGCCGGCCGGCAAGGTGAGAGGGATCTGGCGGATGGTGCGGATGTTGTGCGTGACGTCCTCGCCCACCTCGCCGTCGCCGCGCGTGGCGGCCTGCACCAGGCGGCCGTGCTCATAGCGCAGGCTCATGGCCAGGCCGTCAAACTTGGGCTCGGCCACGTATTCCACGGGCGGGTCGGACTCCTGCAAGCCCAGCTCGCGGCGCACGCGCGCGTCGAAGGCCTGGGCGCCGCTGGCCTCGGTGTCGGTCTCGGTGTGGATGCTGAGCATGGGCACCGCGTGGCGCACGGGGGCCAGGCCCTCCATCACGGCGCCGAGCACGCGCTGCGTGGGCGAGTCCGGGGTGACGAGTTCGGGGTGCTCGGCCTCCAGCGCCTGCAGGCGCTGGAAGGCGCGGTCGTACTCGGCGTCGGGCACGCTGGGGGCGTCCTGCACGTAGTATTCATGCGCCCAGGCGTTGAGCTGCAGGCGCAGCGCTTCAATTTCGATAGCTGCTTGCGCATTCCCATCGGGCGCTGGAGGCGGAAAAAGCTCCAAGTTTTCGTTCATTTCAGTAACTCTGCCGCGCCTTACGCAACCGGCGACGCTTGAAGCGGGCGCAGCCCAGGCCAGGGCTCCCGCGCAAGGGCCGCCCCGCCGCGCTGGGAGCGTCCAGCGATTGGAGAGAGGGGGAAGGCGCGAGGCGATGCAGGGGGGCGTCCTTAACTGAACACGCGCCGCGCCTGTACCGATCCGGCCGACAGGTCGCGGCTGTCGAGCTGGTCGTAGAGCTGCTCCAGGTCGGCCGCAATGGGGTCCATGGCCATGGCGGGCAGGGGCGTGCCGTGCTGGTCGCACAGCACGCCGTCCATGCCGGCGCACAAGGCGGCAGCCACTTCGCGCAGGCGGGCAAAGGGCTGCTCGCTGCGGTGCACCTGGGCTACATCCAGGCTCAGCGACAGTTCCCGGATGGCCGACTGCTCAGGGTCGTCCGACAGGGCGGCCTGGGTGTCAAAGCCCAGCACCAGCACCGCAGACCGGCCTGCCGTTGCCGAGGGCAGCACCATGCGGCCCGGGAAGGAGCCCGGCACGAAACCTTGCCGGGCCGCATTCTGCTGCAGGTAGCCCGGGCTCCAGGCGGCCTGGCGTGCGCGCAGCATGAAGGCCAGCTGCGCATCGTGCTCGCTGGCAAACTGGTCCAGCTCGCGTGCGCGGGCCACTTCCTGCAGCATGTCCGGGAAATCGGGGGTGGCGTTCAGCGCGTCCGCAAAGGACTGGGCCTTCATCACGAACTCCGAGAACTCGATCTCATTGAGCGCGCCCATGCGGTTGGCCAGCTGCACCCCCGCCTGGAAGGCCCGGTAGCGCTGGCCCGGTGCCGGGGTTTCCCAGTGCTGTGTCTCGTCGTTGAAGCCTTCGATGGCAAAGGGCTTGCTGCCGGCGCGGCGTGTGGGCGGCAGGGCCGCCAGGGCCGCTTCGCCGGCAACGGGGTGTTCGGGCACGATGGGCGCAATGGCGTCGATCAGCGGGTCCAGCAGGGCCCAGCGGTCGTGGCTGCCCTGGGGCGGCACGGGCAGCGCCAGCGCATCGTCCAGGTCCACGCCGTGCAGGGACGGGTCCGGGCCCTGGTCCAGGCCGTGCACTGCGCTGGCGGGGACCGGCGCAAGCTCGGTGTCCATCGCGGGCTCCTGGCGGGGCGGGGCCTCGGGCTTGCGTTCGCCCTCGGGCGGCAGCGCCTTGCGCGGGGCGTTGCGGTGCGTGGTCCAGGCGTTGTAGGCCACGATCAGGGCCAGCAACACGGCGCCGATGACGGCCAGGCTGATTTGCAGGGTGCTCATGGTGCGAAATGTGTGAGGGTATCAGGCGTCTGCCATCGAGAGGGCCGATTCCATGTCGACCGCCACGATGCGCGAGACGCCCTGCTCCTGCATGGTCACGCCGATCAGTTGCTCGGCCATTTCCATGGCGATCTTGTTGTGGCTGATGAACAGGAACTGGGTGCCCTGCTTGCTCATGCTGGTCACCAGTTTGGCATAGCGCTCGGTGTTGGCGTCGTCCAGCGGCGCATCCACCTCGTCGAGCAGGCAGAACGGCGCCGGGTTGAGCTGGAAGATGGCGAACACCAGCGCGATGGCGGTGAGCGCCTTCTCGCCGCCCGAGAGCAGGTGGATGGTCTGGTTCTTCTTGCCCGGCGGCTGGGCCATGACCTGCACGCCGGAATCCAGAATTTCGTCGCCCGTGATGATGAGCCGCGCCTGCCCGCCGCCAAACAGCTCGGGGAACATGCGCCCGAAATGGTGGTTGACGGAATCGAACGTGCCCGAGAGCAGGTCGCGCGTTTCGGCGTCGATCTTGCGGATGGCATTTTCCAGCGTGTTCATCGCCTCGGTCAGGTCGGCGGTCTGGGCATCGAGAAACGTCTTGCGCTCGCGGGCCATGGCCAGCTCTTCCAGGGCGGCCAGGTTCACGGCCCCCAGGGCAGCGATCTCGCGGTGCAGGCGGTCGATCTCGCCCTGCAGGCCGGACAGGCGCACCTTGCCATCGGCCACCGACAGCGCCACGGCTTCCAGGTCGGCCTGGGCATCCTGCAAGAGCGTGGTGTACTGCTCCAGGCCCAGGCGCGCGGCCTGTTCCTTGAGCTGCAGTTCGGTGATGCGCGCGCGCAGCGGGTCCATGGCGCGCTCCAACTGCATGCGCCGCTCGTCGCTGGCGCGCAGGCGGGCCGTCAGGTCGTCGTACTGGCTGCGCTCGGCGGCAAGCTGCTTTTCGCGCTCGAGCTTGAGGGCCAGCACATCCTGCAGGCCGCCTTGCGCGGCTGCGTCGGACAGGCGCTCGAGCTCGCCCTGGGCGCGCTGGCGTTCGTCCTGCAAGGACTGGATCTGGCTGGCAGCGGTGTCCAGCGTGCGCGCCAGTTCGGCGCGGCGGGCCTCCAGGCTGCGCTGCGAGAAGGTGGCCTCTTGCGCCTGGCGCTCCAGGCTGCGCTGCTGTTCGCGGCACTCCTGCAGCTTGCGCTCGGCCTCGATCACGCGGTCGCCCAATTGGGCGTGCCGCTCCTGGCTGTCGGCCAACTGCATGTCCAGTTCTTCGAAGCGGGCCTCGGCCGTCACGCGGCGCTCCTGCAGGTCGGCCAGCTGTGCCTCGACTTCGGCCAGGTCGGCGCCGATTTGTTCACTGCGCGCACGTGTCTGCTCCACCAGCTGCGACAGGCGCAGGTGCTCGACCTGCAGCTCGTGCGTGCGGCCCTGGGCTTCGCTGGCCTCGCGGCGCACCGTGGTCAGCCGCTGGGCCGCGTCGGCATAGGCGGATTCGGCCCGCACCAGCGCGGTGCGCGCCTCGTCGCTGATCAGCGCCTGGGCGCGCAGCTCTTTTTCGAGGTGTTCGATTTCCTGGGCGCGGGCCAGCAGGCCCGACTGCTCGGAGTCCTGCGCGTAGAAACCCACGCTGTGCGCCGTCACCGCATGGCCGCCGGGCACGAAAATGGTTTCCCCGGCCTGCAGCTGGCCGCGCCGGTTCAGGGCTTCGTCCAGGGTCTGTGCGGTGTAGCAGCCCTGCAGCCAGTCGGCCAGCACGGCGCGCAGGCCGGCGTTGTCCAGGCGCAGCAGGTCGGCCAGGCGTGGCAGGCTGCCCGCAGGCGCGGGCAGGGCCGCCGCCGGGGGGGTAAAGAAGGCCAGCCGGGCCGGGGGGGCGTCGCTGCCTGCGGCGCCTACAAAGCCGCGCACCATGTCCAGGCGCCCGACTTCCAGCGCGCTCAGGCGCTCGCGCAGCGCGGCTTCCAGGGCATTTTCCCAGCCGGGCTCGATGTGGATGCGGCTCCACAGGCCCTGCAGGCCGTCAAGCCCGTGCTTGGCCAGCCAGGGGCGCAGCTTGCCGTCGGTCTTGACCTTTTCCTGCAGCGCCTTGAGGGCTTCCATGCGCGCCGACAGGTCGGTCTGGCGCGCGGTTTCCTGGTTCACGGCCTGCTGGCGTTCGCGCCGCTCGTCGTCGAGCCGGGGCACCGCCTCCTGCAGCTCCTCGAGCCGGGCGGCCGTCAGCTCCTGGGCTTCGGTGGCGTCATCGAGCTGGCTGCGCAGGTTGGCCAGGCGGGCTTCGTCGGGCGCGGCCAGGGCGTTGCGGTCGGCACGCAGGCGCTCGAAGCGGGTTTCCAGCTGGCGGCTTTGTTCGTCGATGTTGCGCTGCTCGGCCGCCAGCACCTGGATCTGCTGCTGCACCTGGGCCACGGCGTTGCGCTGCTCGTTGGCGTTGTCCTGGCTTTGGCGCAGGGCGTCTTCCAGGTCGGGCAGGCGCAGGGCCTGTTCCTCGACCTGGGCGGCCAGCAGTTCGGCTTTTTCCTCGGCGTCCACTCCGGCACCGGCCAGGCGTTCGAGCTCGGCATCGGCCTCCTCGCGGCGGGCCTGCCACTGGGCGATTTGCTCGGCCAGCTGGACCAGGCGCTGCTCGACCCGCTGGCGCCCTTCCACCACGTAGCGGATCTCGGCTTCCAGGCGCCCGACCTCGGCCGTGGCCTCATACAACCGGCCTTGCGCCTGGTTCACCTGATCGCCCGCAGCGTAGTGGGCCTGGCGGATGGTTTCCAGCTCGGCCTCGACATGGCGCAGGTCGGCCATGCGCGCCTCCAGGTCGTTCACGGCCTGCAGGCCGTCCATGCGTACCTTGTCCTGGTCGGCCTCGGCGTCGGCACGCTTCAAAAACCATTGCTGGTGCTGCTTGAGCGTGACATCTGCCTGCAGCAGGTTGTAGCGCGCGGCCACCTCGGCCTGTTTTTCCAGCTTGTCGAGGTTGGCATTGAGCTCGCGCAGGATGTCTTCCACCCGCGTGAGGTTCTCGCGCGTGTCGTGCAGGCGGTTTTCTGTCTCGCGCCTGCGTTCCTTGTATTTGGAGACACCGGCCGCCTCTTCGAGGAACAGGCGCAGCTCCTCGGGGCGCGACTCGATGATGCGGCTGATGGTGCCCTGGCCGATGATGGCGTAGGCGCGCGGCCCCAGGCCCGTGCCCAGGAACACATCCTGCACGTCGCGGCGGCGCACCGGCTGGTTGTTGATGTAGTAGCTGCTGTTGCCGTCGCGCGTCAGCACGCGCTTGACGGCGATCTCGCCATACTGGTTCCA
>JAMLIQ010000121.1 GCA_023954095.1 Burkholderiaceae bacterium
CTGCTGGAAGTGCTGCCGCGCGAAACCGGCACGATCGGCCTGGGCTGGGGCATTACGGGCATGCGCGCCGTGTTTGCCACCAAGGACATCACCGTCCCCACGGACCTCAAGGGCATGAAGCTGCGCATCAACCCCACGCCGGTGTACCGCGACTTCTACCAAATGCTGGGCGCGGCGCCCACGCCCATCCCGACACCCGCCGTGTTTGACGCCATGAGCAACGGCCAGGTCGATGGCCTGGAGGCTGATATCGAGTTCTCGTGGAACCAGCGCTTCGACAAGGTCGCCAAATCGCTGCTGCAGATGAATGCGCTGTTCATGCCCTTTGCTCCGCTGGTCTCGGGCCGCATCTGGCAGGGGCTCGATGCCAAGGACAAGGAACTCATCCGCCGCCTGGTGGCGCAGTCGCTGGACGCACAGATCAACGACATCGTGACCACCGAAGCGGGGCTGATCGAGAAGTTCAAGGCAACGTCGATCGCGTTTCATACGGCGGCAGACTTCAAGCCCGACGGCCTCATTGCCGATTTCGACAAGCTCTGGCTGCCCAAGGCGCCGCAGATTGCCGATCTGCGCAAGGCCGGTGCGTCGCTTTGACCTGACAGAGCAGGCGCATACTATCCCTTGTGCGCTTGTCCCGTTCGCTCCGTCCATGACCTCCTCCACTGCACCACACCTCCCCGACATGCAGCCCAAGCGGCGCGCCGCTGACGTCGCCTACGACGCGATCGAGGCGATGATCTCCACCCTGCAGCTGCAGCCCGGCAGCCCCGTGGTGGAAGCAGACATTACCGACAGCACCGGCCTGGGCCGCACGCCGGTGCGCGAGGCGCTCTTGCGCATGGTGTCCATCGGGCTCATCGTGCAGCTGCCACGCCGGGGGCTGCAGGTATCCAACATCGACCTGGCCGACCACCTGGATGTGATCCAGACACGCCGCGCGCTCGAACGCCTGATTGCCTCGTGCGCCTCCCGCCGCGCCACCGCGCCCCAGCGCGCCGCCATCCTGCGCTGCGGGGAGGCCATGGTGCAGGCCGCCGAGCGCGGTGACCTGGACGACTACATGCTGGCCGACCACCAGCTCGACATCGTGGTGCACCAGGCCAGCCAGAACCATTCCGCCGTGAAGTGCGTGGCCCCGCTCATCGTGCAATGCCGCCGCTTCTGGTACGCCTACCAGCATGAGGGCGACGTGACCGAAGGCGCCCGCGCCCACATGCACCTGGCGCAAGGCATCGCCACCGGCAACGAAGACCATGCCGTGGCCGGTGCCCACCAGTTGATGGATTACCTGGAGCGCTTTGCCCGGCGCATCATCGATCAATGACTGCACACCGCGTTTTCATGCGACGGGATGCTATATGTTCAATAGCTATAAGCGCATACCAGTAAAGCGCTAGAACCCAAAAACACCTAAACCTTTTACCTCCATGGCAAAAACCGCCTGCGTGACACCCGCCTGCGCGCTTTGTATTTACCCTTGACCCTTTTCCCCGGAGTGATGCCCCCCATGTCCACCCCCCTCGCCCCCCTCAAAGACCCCAGCCTGCTCAAGACCGAAGGCCTGATCAACGGCCAGTGGGTCACAGGCGCCAGCCGCTTTGCCGTGCACGACCCGGCCACCGGACTGAAGCTGGCCGACGCGGCCAACCTGGGCCCCCAGGATGCCCAGGCCGCCATCGATGCCGCCAACGCCGCCTGGCCCGCATGGCGCAGCAAGACGGCCAAGGAGCGCAGCATCATCTTGCGCAAGTGGTACGACCTGCTCATGCAGCACCAGGATGACCTGGGCCGCATCATGACCGCCGAACAGGGCAAGCCGTTCCCTGAGGCCAAGGGCGAAGTCGCCTATGGCGCCAGCTTTGTCGAGTGGTTTGCCGAGGAGGCCAAGCGCGTCAACGGCGAAACACTGCCGCAGTTCGACAACAACCGGCGCCTCTTGGTGCTCAAGCAGCCCATTGGGGTGTGCGCGGCGATTACGCCCTGGAACTTCCCGCTGGCCATGATTACCCGCAAGGTGGCCCCGGCCCTGGCGGCGGGCTGCACGGTGGTGATCAAGCCAGCCGAGCTGACCCCGCTCACAGCCCTGGCTGCCGCCGAACTGGCCCAGCGCGCGGGCATTCCCGCCGGTGTGCTCAACATCCTGTGTGCGGATGCCGACAACTCCATTGCCATCGGCAAGGTACTGTGCGAGAGCCCCATCGTGCGCCACATCAGCTTTACGGGGTCAACCGAGGTGGGCCGCATCCTGATGGCGCAATCTGCGCCGACCATCAAGAAGATGTCGCTGGAACTGGGCGGCAATGCGCCTTTCATCGTGTTCAACGACGCGGACATCGACAGCGCCGTCGAAGGAGCCTTTGCCAGCAAGTACCGCAATGCGGGCCAGACCTGTGTGTGCTCCAACCGCTTCTATGTGCAAAGCGGGGTGTATGACGCGTTTGTGCAGAAGTTTGCCGCCAAGGTGGCGACCGCAAAAATAGGCAACGGCTTTGAAGACGGCGTGAACCAGGGCCCGCTGATCGAGGAAGCCGCGCTGGTGAAAGTGCAGCGCCATGTGGACGATGCCATTGCAAAAGGGGGCCGCGTGGTGACGGGTGGCAAGCGTCTCCCATCCCTGGGCTCGGGCCAGTTCTTCGAGCCCACGGTGGTGGCCGATGCCAGCGCCGACATGCTGTGCGCCACAGAGGAAACCTTTGGCCCGTTTGCCCCGGTCTTCAAGTTCGAGACCGAGCAGGAAGCCATTGATGCGGCCAACAACACCGAGTTTGGACTGGCCAGCTATTTCTACAGCCGCGACGTGGGGCGCATCTTCCGCGTGGGCGAGGCGCTCGAATACGGCATGGTGGGCATCAACGTGGGCATCCTGGCCACCGAGCATGTGCCCTTTGGCGGCGTCAAGCAGTCGGGCCTGGGGCGCGAGGGGTCGCACCATGGCATGGACGACTATGTGGAGATCAAGTACCTCTGCCTGGGCGATATTCAGAAATAAGCGGCGCCTTTTATTTCGCATAAGTCACCCGGCCCCTGCGGCCGGTGTGCCTATAATCGCCAGCTTCGCGGGTGTCGTTCAATGGTAGGACTCTTGCTTCCCAAGCAAATAACGTGGGTTCGATTCCCATCACCCGCTCCACTTCGGCTTTCCATGGCGTTCCAGGGACGTCCATAGAGTGCCGCAAGTCATTGTCACGGTTCGGATTTTCCAGAAAATCCGTTCCAATGATGTCCAGCGAAATCCATTGACAGCCGGTCAAAACCGGTACATCAAGTGGTACATCTCAATGCGGAGCTTCCCGATTCCGCAGGGAGCCGGGGCTTGATCGGAAACATGGCACTCAACTCGCTTTCAAGAAGTTGGGATCATGCTTTCGGACCTCATGGTTCGCCAGGCCAAGGCGATCGGCAAACCGTACACACTGGCCGACACAGACGGCCTTTCCCTCTTTGTTTCAGCCACCGATGCAAAGGCGTGGCACTTCCGCTTCTCGTGGGACGGCAAGCGCGACCTCATGTCCTTCTGCACGTATCGATGCTTCCATATGGCAAGGCCATGTGATCCACCAGCACTACCGCGCTGACGAGCAACAACCAGGTTGCGGTCGCGACCCACAGCAGCGTCGTGCGCTGGCCCTTCGCCGATTCCAGGATGGTCATGGCGAAACCTCCCGGATCAGCGGAGGGGGCTCCGCGTTGATTTCCGGTGGCTTGGGCTCGTGCGGCGTACGAGCCTCCCGGAGGCTGCGGATGAAGCACACCTTTCGCTCGCCGTCGCCGAACTGCAGATCCCAGGCGGAGCTGGCCAGGGTCAAGAGCGCATCGCGCAGAAGGACCGGGCCGAGCCGGTAGTGATCTCTCCGCCTACCGCCGCGTCCGGTCGTTGATCACGATATAGAAGACAGCCGACTCGCCGCCTTCGTTGCGGAACTCATGCACGCAATCCGAAGGAAAGAACAACGTATCTCCGGCAGCGACGTCGAAGCGCCTGCCGTCGATGACCACGGCAAGCGCCCCCTCATGCACGACGAGAAACTCCTCCACGCCTGCATGGTGCGGGGGAAACTCGACGGACTTGCCCGGTGGCAACACGTTGAAGGCCAGATCGACCGCGCCGTCCTCGAACAGCGGCGAAAGAGAACGGCGTTCGAAGCCGGAAGCGGAGTCGTGATAGACCACCTGGCGCTCCCTACCATGCAGCCTGGGCTGGCGCGCATGGAATCCCCCCAGGAGTTGAGACAGGCTGACCTGCAATGCCGCGGCAAGCTTGCCCAGCACCGTGGCAGTGGGCACCGAGGCGCCACGTTCGATCTTGGAGATCATCGCGCGGCTCACGCCCGACAACGCCCCGAGCCGATCGAGGGTGAGCTGCGCCTCCAGGCGCAGACGTCGAAGATTGGCCGGGAGCGATTCGGCGCGCTCACCTTTCTGCCTGGTCTGAGGAGCGGAGGAGTTCGGCATGGGCCGCGATCAAGTCAGGATGGATGCGTGGGGTCTTGATGGCGCTGAATCGATTGCGCCACGAATTTCTACTATAGTAGAAATCCTCAACTTCAAACAGGAGCATGGCCATGCGTCTTCTGGTGCTGGGTGCAGGTGGGATCGGAGGCTATTTCGGCGGGCGTCTGGCCGCGGTCGGCGTGGACGTGTGTTTCCTGGTTCGGCCGAGACGCGCCGCACAACTCGCCGAGACCGGGCTCGTCATCAAGAGCCCTTTGGGTGACCTGACCCTTCCCGTGAAAACAGTCGTCGAGGCACCGCCTTCCGTGGATGCGGTGCTGCTGGCCTGCAAGGCCTACGATCTTGAGGGCGCGATGGCCGCCATCGCGCCCGCCATCGGCCCCTCGACATGCATCGTTCCGCTGCTCAATGGGGTGCGGCATCTGGATCACCTGGATGCGCGCTTCGGCGCCGAGCGCGTTCTGGGCGGCCTGTGCCACATCGGTGTTGCGCTCGGCCCGGCCGGTGAAATCCAGCATCTCAACACGCTGCAGCGCCTCGCCCTCGGCGCACGCACTCACAGCCAGCAGGACGCGGCGCAGGCGCTGCATGGATTGATGGAGCGCGGCGGTTTCGCACCGGTGTTGAGCCAGGACATCCTGCAGGAGATGTGGGAGAAGTTCGTATTCCTCACGACCTATGCCGGCATGACCACGCTGATGCGCGCGCCCGTTGGCGCAATCGTGCAGGCACAAGATGGCGAAGCGCTGATGCGCCAGATGCTCGGCGAATGCGTGGCGACCGCCGCCGCCTCAGGGTACATGCCATCGCAGGACGCCTATGCCCGCATGTTCACGACATTGTCCGAGCGCGGGTCCACCGGCACCGCATCGATGCTGCGTGATCTGCAACGTGGTGGCCCCACCGAGCATGAGCACATCATTGGGGACATGCTACGACGCGCGCATGAAGCTCGACTGGATGCTCCGCTGCTGAGGGTGAGCCTTGCACACATGCAGGCCTACGAGGCGACCCGCATGGCCCATGGCGGTGGATGAGGCCCTGTCTTCCACTTCACGGATCGATGTCACCGTCAGGATGGCCAAAAAAGAACGCCCCCCGGAGGAGCCGTTGAAGTTAAAGCAGTGAGGTTCAGCACACCAACTGTCGTGCCAGCGCGACTTCCACCGAGTCTCCGTCCTGATTCAGGACATCAAGCCCGGACTCCGGCACGTCGCCCGACGTGCTTTGCGACACCATGATTTTCCGGGCCATCAACCCAGGCAGGTCATCTGCGAGGAGTTGGCGTAGCCGAGGTAGATCACGCGCACCGGCTGCTTCTGGCCGATGCGCCAGGAGCGCCGGGCGGCCTGCTGCAGCGAATATACGTTGTAGCCGGACTGGAGGAACACGATGGTCGGGAACTCCAGCAGGTCCAGGCCGGTTTTCACCAACTCGGGATTGGTGATGAGCACGTCGATGCCACGGTCGAGCTGCTCGGCAACCCGTTATTAATCAACGGGTTGAGTGCGGGGTGATGCTCCCATCACCCGCTCCAGTTTTGATAGCTGGCAGCGCTTACCCACCAAGCGCCACAGCCCGATTTCATTGAAAATCGGCGCACCCGGCCCACTCCCCCCGTTTATTCCAGGCCGCTCAGCCCAGCGGCAGCAGGCTGCGCGCGCTTTCAAAATAGCGGCGCTCGCCGGTCAGCGGGTCGGTAAATTCCAGCGACTGCGCCAGCAACTGCAGCGGGCTTGAATAGTCGCCCTCGGGCGGGTCGTTCACCACGGGGTAGAAAGCGTCGTTGCGCAGCGGCAAACCCAGCGCCGCCATGTGCACGCGCAGTTGGTGGCGCTTGCCGGTGATGGGCGAGAGACGGTAGCGCGCCCAGCCACCAGTCACTTCCAGCAGGTCCATGCGGGTGTGGGTGTTGGGGGTGCCGGGCACCTCGTGCATGCGAAAGAACTGCGGGCTCTCTTCCAGCCGGCTCCTGTGCTCGCGCGGAAACGCCACATCGGCACGCCACGGTGCCACGGCCTCGTAGTGCTTGATGATCTGCCGGTCGCGAAACAGCGCCTGGTACAACCCACGCGTGCTGCGCTGCACCGAAAACAATACCAGCCCCGCCGTCTCGCGGTCGATACGGTGCAGCGGTGAGAGCTCTGCCAGTCCCAGGCGCTGCTTGAGCCGTACCAGCAGCGTCTGATGAAGGTAGCGACCCGAAGGGGTCACCGGCATGAAATGCGGCTTGTCGGCCACCAGCAGATGCTCGTCCTGGTACAGCACCGCTGCTTCAAAGGGCAATTGCGGCTCGTCAGGCAGGCTGCGGTAGTAATAAAGCCGGATACCGGGCTGGAACGCCCGCTCGGGGGTGACCACGGCCCCGTACTCGTCAACGACCTCCGCGGCCTCCAGCCGCTCCAGCCATTGGGCACGCGATACCGCAGGCAGCCGCTGCGCAAGAAAGTCGAGCATGCTGCCCTGGCCCGCCGACGGCAGCGCGACACAACTGGGACTGACCCCGTTGCGCAGGGGCAAGACTGCAGGATG
>JAMLIQ010000122.1 GCA_023954095.1 Burkholderiaceae bacterium
GTGGTGACCAACATCGACGCCGACCACATGGAGACCTATGGCCACGACTTTGGCCGTCTCAAGAAAGCGTTTGTCGATTTTCTGCACCGCATGCCGTTCTACGGCACGGCCATCCTGTGCATCGACAACCCGGCCGTGCGCGCAATCGTGCCCGAGGTGTCGTGCCCCATCACCAGCTACGGATTCTC
Organism: Burkholderiaceae bacterium; assembly: GCA_023954095.1. Lineage (GTDB taxonomy): Bacteria > Pseudomonadota > Gammaproteobacteria > Burkholderiales > Burkholderiaceae_C > Simplicispira. The sequence goes on from JAMLIQ010000122.1 coordinate 189, forward strand.
GGAAGACGCGCAGGTGCGTGCCGTCCATGTGCGCGCTGTGGGCAGCCAGATGCACTTCACCGTGCAGCGGCGCAATGGCGTGACGCTGCCGGACATGGACGTGGTGCTGAACCTGGCGGGTGAGCACAACGTGCTCAACGCCCTTTCGGCCATTGCCGTGGCGGTGGAACTGAACATTCCCGATGCCGCCGTGCTGCGCGCCCTGGCCCAGTTCAAGGGCGTGGGGCGGCGCTTCCAGAGCTATGGCGACCTGCCTGCGGCTGGCGGCGGACAGTTCACGGTGGTGGACGACTATGGCCACCACCCGGTGGAGATGGCGGCCACGCTGGCCGCCGCGCGCGGGGCTTTTGCCGGGCGCCGCCTGGTGCTGGCCTTCCAGCCGCACCGCTATTCGCGCACGCGCGATTGTTTCGAGGATTTTGTCAAGGTCATCGGCGGCGCCGACGCCGTGCTGCTGACCGAGGTCTATGCCGCGGGCGAGGCGCCCGTGGTGGCGGCCGATGGACGTTCGCTGGCGCGTGCGCTGCGCGTGGCCGGTCGGGTGGAGCCGGTGTTCGTGGACGATGTTGCGGCGCTGCCCCAGGCCATTGCCGACCTGGCGCAGGGAGGCGATGTGGTGCTGTGCATGGGCGCAGGGTCCATTGGAGCCGTACCCGCAAAAGTGGTTGAATTGCTACAAAAACAAGAGCTGAAAGGGCATGGTGATAAAGCGCTATGAGCCAATTTGAGACAAAAATCGACGTGCAGGCCCTGGGCAAGGTCGCCGTGCTCATGGGCGGTTCGTCGGCCGAGCGCGAAGTCTCGCTCATGTCGGGTGCCGGGGTGCTGCAGGCCTTGCGCGCGCGCGGGGTCGATGCCCATGCCTTTGATACGGCCCACGCCGATCTGGGCGAACTCAAGCGCGCCGGTTATGCGCGCTGCTTCATCGCGCTGCATGGCCGCCATGGCGAGGACGGCACCGTGCAGGGTGCGCTGGAACTGCTGGGCATTCCCTATACCGGCCCGGGCGTGATGGCGTCCTCCATTGCCATGGACAAGACCATGACCAAGCGCATCTGGCGTGCCGAGGGCCTGCCCACGCCCGACTGGCGCCAGGTGGCCAGCAGCGCAGAGACCGAGGCCGCCTTGGCCGCGCTGGGCGCGCCGATGATTGTCAAGCCCGCGCGGGAGGGCTCCACCATCGGCCTGACCAAGGTGACCGACCCCGGCCAGTGCGCGCAGGCCTACGAGCTGGCGGCGCGCTACGATCCCGAGGTGCTGTGCGAACAGTTCATCGAGGGCGACGAAACCACCTGCCCCATCCTGGGCGAAGGCGCAAGCGCCCAGGCGCTGCCGGTGATCCGCATCGTGGCGCCCCAGGGCAACTACGACTACCAGCACAAATACTTCACCGACGACACCCAGTACCACTGCCCCAGCGGCCTGCCGCAGGCCGAAGAAGAAGCCATCGGGCGCCTGGTGGTGCAGGCTTTCCGCACGCTGGGCTGTCGCGGCTGGGCGCGCGCCGACATCATGGTGCGTGCCAGCGACCGACAGCCCTTTCTGCTGGAGATCAACACCTCGCCGGGCATGACGGGCCATTCGCTGGTGCCCATGTCGGCCCGCGCGGCCGGTATCAGCTACGAGGACCTGTGCCTGCGCCTGCTGGCCAGCGCCTCGCTGGACACCCCGGAAGGCGCCGTGGGAGGCACCGCCGGATGAACACTGCCATGCCAGCGCCACTGGACGTCAAGCTCATGAACCTGACCGCATCGGTCCTGTTCATGGGCTGTGTCGTGTTGGTGCTGGCCGCCGGCGCCTGGTGGGCGCTGCGCCATCCGGCGCTGTCCATCGGCCGCATCGTGGTGCAGGGCGATCTGGTGCACAACAACGCCGTCACGCTGCGGGCCAACGTGGCGCCGCGCCTGGTGGGCAACTTCTTCACCCTGAACCTGCGCAGCGCGCGCGAGGCCTTCGAGCAGGCTCCCTGGGTGCGTGTTGCGCAAGTGCGCCGCGAGTTTCCCGCAACCCTGCATGTGGTGCTGCAGGAGCACCAGGCTGCGGCCCACTGGGGTCCCGAGTCGGACACCACCATGGTCAACCGCCAGGGCGAGGTGTTTGATGCCAATGCGGACGAAGCCGAATACGAAGGCCTTCCTCGCCTGAGCGGGCCGAATGGCCAGTCGGCCCAGGTGCTGTGGATGCAGGGACAGCTGCAAAAGGTCTTCGAGCCGCTGGGCATGGTGGTTCAGGCGCTGGACCTGAGCAACCGGGGTGGCTGGCACCTGGAACTCGACAGCGGTGCCACGGTGGAACTGGGCGGGGGGACGACCGATGAGGTGTTGCTGCGCACGCGGCGCTTTGTGCGCACGCTCACGCAGGTGTCGCAGCACTATGGCCGGCGCGCGGATGCGCTGGAATCGGCCGATTTGCGGCACAGCGGCGGTTATGCGCTGCGCCTGCGCGGGGTGACAACGGTGGCGGCGGGGAGCAGTGCGCCCGAGCGCAGGCAGGCAGCACGGTAGAACAAGAGGCGAACACGCATATGGCACGAGAATACAAAGATGTGGTGGTGGGGCTGGACATCGGCACGGCCAAGATCATGGCGGTGGTGGCCGAGGTGCTGCCGGGGGGCGAGCTCAAGCTTGCGGGTCTGGGCGTGGCGCCCAGCAATGGCCTCAAGCGCGGCGTGGTGGTCAACATCGACGCCACGGTGCAGAGCATCCAGCAGGCGCTGAAAGAGGCCGAGCTGATGGCCGACTGCAAGATCCAGCGCGTCTACACCGGCATCACCGGCAGCCACATCCGGGGCCTCAACTCCAGCGGCATGGTGGCCGTGAAGGACAAGGAGGTCACGGCCGCCGATGTGGCGCGCGTGGTCGAGACGGCCAAGGCCATCAACATTTCCAGTGACCAGCGTCTGCTGCTGGTCGAGCCGCAGGAGTTCGTGATCGACGGGCAGGATGTGAAGGAGCCCATCGGCATGAGCGGCATCCGTCTGGAAGCCAAGATCCACATCGTGACCGGTGCGCAGAGCGCGGCCGAGAACATCATCAAATGCGTGCGCCGCTGCGGCCTGGAGGTGGAGCAGCTGCTGCTCAATCCGCTGGCCAGCAGCCAGGCTGTGCTGACCGATGACGAGCGTGAGCTGGGCGTGGTGGTCGTGGACATTGGCGCAGGCACGACCGATGTGGCCATCTTCACGGGCGGCGCCATCCGCCACACCGCCGTGATTCCGATCGCCGGGGACCTCATCACCAGCGACATCGCCATGGCACTGCGTACTCCAACGAAGGACGCCGAGGACATCAAGGTCGAGAGCGGCTACGCCAAGCAGTTGCTGGCCGACCCCGAGGCCCAGGTGGAAGTGCCCGGGCTGGGCGACCGGGGCCCGCGCATGATCAGCAAGCAGGCCCTGGCCGGGGTGATCGAGCCGCGGGTCGAAGAGATCTTCTCGCTGGTGCAGCAGGTCATCCGCGATTCGGGCTACGAAGAAGTGCTGTCGTCGGGCATCGTGCTCACGGGCGGCAGCGTGGTCATGCCGGGCATGGTGGAGCTGGGCGAAGACATCTTCCTCAAGCCCGTGCGCCGGGGGGTGCCCAAGTACGCACGCGCACTCTCCGACATGGTGGCGCAGCCCCGCGCGGCCACGGTGATGGGGTTGCTGGAGGAGGCCCGCCTGGCCCGCCTGCGCGGCTTCAAGGTGGCCCACAAGACCGGCTCGGTGCAGTCGGCCTTTGGCCGGTTGAAGGACTTCATCGTGGGGAACTTCTGACCATGGTTCATTTTCTCTGGCAAGTCTGGCCCCATCCGCCGCCGCGCCGCCGCTGGTTCAACACCGGGCCGCCCCGTGTGCACCGATGTCCGCGCACCGGACACCCCCTTCATTCATCGCCATTTATTGCAAATCAGTCAATCCAAGGAGCTCCAGCATGACCATCGAAATGATCGAAGTCGAAGAATTCAACCAGGGCACGCAGATCAAGGTGATCGGTGTGGGCGGCGGCGGCAGCAACGCGGTTGAGCACATGATCGCGCGCAACGTCCAGGGCGTGGAGTTCGTGAGCGCCAATACCGATGCACAGGCGCTGACCCGCAGCACGGCGCACCGCGTGATCCAGCTGGGCCAGAGCGGCCTGGGCGCCGGCAGCAAGCCCGAGAAGGCACGCGAGGCTGCCGAGGCCGCCGTGGAGGAAATCCGCACCGCCATCCAGGGTTCGCACATGCTGTTCATCACCGCCGGCATGGGTGGCGGCACGGGTACGGGCGCAGCGCCCGTGATTGCCCGCATCGCCAAGGAAATGGGCATTCTCACCGTGGGCGTGGTCACCAAGCCCTTCGAATGGGAAGGCGGTCGCCGCATGAAGAATGCCGACGACGGCCTGGCCGAGCTGGAAGCCAACGTGGATTCGCTCATCGTCGTGCTCAATGAGAAGCTGCTCGAGGTGCTGGGCGATGACATCACCCAGGACGAGGCTTTCGCCCATGCCAACGACGTGCTGAAGAACGCCGTGGGCGGCATTGCCGAAATCATCAACGAGTACGGCCATGTGAACGTCGACTTCGAAGACGTGCGCACCGTGATGGGCGAGCCCGGCAAGGCCATGATGGGCACCGCCACCGCCAGCGGCCCCGACCGTGCCCGCATCGCGGCCGAGCAGGCCGTGGCCTGCCCGCTGCTCGAAGGCATCGACCTCTCGGGGGCCCGGGGCGTGCTGGTGCTGGTGACGGCCGCCAAGGGCAGTCTGAAGCTCTCCGAGTCGCGCCTGGCCATGAGCACCATCAACGCCTACGCGTCGTCCGACGCGCATGTCATTTATGGTGCCGCTTATGACGACACGCTGGGTGACGAGATCCGCGTGACCGTGGTCGCCACAGGCCTGTCGCGCGCCAATGCCCGCCGCCAGCCTATCTCGGTCGTGCAGGGCGGGCTGCGGACGGGGACGGACAACATGCCCTATCCGATGTCGGGCGCCGGCATGCTGTCCGGCTCTGTGGGCACCGTGCCTGGTGGCGCGGGTGGCCAGGCCGACTATGCGGTGCCCAGCGTGTGGCGCACCAACCGCACGCAGGCTGCGGCGCGGGTGGACGCCCTGTCCTCGGGCGGCATGGATGACCTGGAGATTCCGGCGTTCCTGCGCAAGCAGGCGGATTGATTCGGAGCAACCCCCTGTGGCGCTGCGCGCCTTCCCCCTTTTCTCGCTTCGCTGCGTGATGCGGGAAGGGGGACGACACCGGCGCTGCGGGGCGGTCCTTGCCCGGTGTCCGCTGGCTGGGGCTGTGCCCGCTTCAAGCGCCAGAGGAACTCGTTTTCTATCAAGGCCATAGCTGCGACAGTGCTGCAGCCCAAGGGTTGGCACACTAAAATCAGGGGATGCTTGCGCAACGAACCCTCAAGACCCTCACCCGTGCGGTGGGCGTGGGCCTGCACAGTGGCCAGCGGGTCGAGTTGACCTTGCGCCCGGCGCAGCCCGATACCGGCATCGTGTTTCGCCGTGTCGACCTGCCAGCGCCCGTGGATATTCCGGTGTCGACCCAGGCCGTGACGGACACGCGCATGGCATCCACCATCTCCTCGGGCAGTGCCTGCGTGCACACGGTTGAGCATCTCATGTCGGCCTGTGCCGGGCTGGGGGTGGACAACCTGTACGTCGATATCACAGCCGAGGAGGTGCCCATCCTCGATGGGTCGTCGGCCTCGTTCGTTTTTCTGCTGCAAAGCGCGGGCATTGTTTTGCAGAATGCTCCCCGGCGCTTCATCCGGGTCAAGCAGCCCATCGAAGTGCGCCAGGGCGAGGGTGCGCAGATCAAGTGGGCGCGTCTGACCCCCTACCATGGCTACAAGTTGCGGTTCGAGATCGACTTTGCCCACCCAGCCGTCGATTCCACCGGGCAATCCGTCGAGTTCGATCTGGGCCAGGGCCACTACAGCCGCGACATCGCGCGCGCGCGCACCTTCGGATTCACCAAGGACGTGGAAATGATGCGTGCCAACGGCCTGGCGCTGGGTGGCGGCATGGACAACGCCATCGTCATGGACGACTACAAGGTGCTCAACGCCGATGGCCTGCGCTACGACGACGAGTTCGCCAAGCACAAGATTCTGGACGCCATGGGCGACCTGTACCTTGTAGGCCATCCCCTGCTGGCTGCCTACAGCGCTTTCCGCTCCGGCCATGCGCTCAACAATCTGTTGCTGCGCGAACTCGAAGCCCATCCCGAGTCCTGGGAGTGGGTCACCTTTGCCAACGAGCGCCTCGCCCCCGCCGGTTTCGCGCAGCCTGTGCGCGCCTGGTAGCACCCAAACACACATTCCCTTCGTATGCTGCTGTTCCGCTGGATCGTCATGCTGCTGCTGCTGGTGGCAGCGCTGTGCTTTGCGTTCTACGCGGGCACCGGGCAGGCGCGCTACAAGCAGCTTGGGTTCGTGGTTCTCAAATGGACGCTGATCGCAGCTGGGGTTTTCTTTGCCGTGCTGATCCTGGAGCGAGGGATCTGATGTGGTGATCCGGTTCTCGGCCTATACTCGC
>JAMLIQ010000123.1 GCA_023954095.1 Burkholderiaceae bacterium
TGCCGGGTCAGAGGTTGATGAGCAGACCGCTCTCGCGCCGCGCCGCGCCCGAGCGCACCAGTTCGTTCATCAGCCCTTCCAGCCATTCGCTCTGGCTGCGGTCACTGAAATGCCGCTCGTGCATGGCGCCGAAGTAGGGCGTGGCATCGGTCCAGGCGCGCAGGTCCGCCACCGAGATTTCTTGCCATTCGAGCAGCTTGTACTTGAGCAGCACCTTGGCCGCGTAGAGCGCGTGTTTGAGCGGTTGCTGCACAAAACCATCGAGCCGCTTGCGCGCGATGCCCAGAGCGCGCGGGGCGTCGTGGAACACCGGGCCGTGGCCGGGGATGACGGTGCGCGGCGCCAGCTTCTCGATCAGGTCGAGGGTGTCTGACACCTCGGCGAAGGCCTGCGCACCCTCCAGTTCAGGGAAGACCACGCCAAAGCCGTTTTCCCACAGCGCATCGGCCGAGATCAGGATGCGGTCCTGCGGCTCGAACAGCACGATGGAGTGCGGGTCGTGCCCCGGCGCAGCGTGCACCTGCCAGGGTTTGTCGCCCAGCGGCACCTCGGTGCCGGGCTGCAGCACCGCGTCGCAGCGGAACTGCGGGCACTCCTGGCCCGTGGGGGTGTAGCTCAGGGCATAGGGGTCCCAGTCGCGCACATGCGCGGCCTGCCCGGGGGGAATGGCGGTCTGCACGCCGGGCCAGGCGGCCTGCAGGGCGGCGTTGCCCCCGCAGTGGTCGCTGTGCAGGTGGGTGTTGAGGATGCGTTCGAGCGGCGCTCCCTGCAATGCCGAGCCCACCAGGGCCACGGTCTGTGCGCTGTGCGTGCAGTAGCCCGTGTCCACCAGCGCACTGCCCGAATCCTTGCCCGTGAACAGGATGTTGTTGGACGACAGCCAGCCGCGTTCAAAAACAGTGATTTCGGGCGGTAGCGCTGATGGATGCTGCGTCATAAGCTATCAAAGTAGTCGTAATTGCCTACGGTGGATGTCATCGGCGCGGCCCCGGCCAGCGACCGCGGCGCAAGGGCCGCCCCGCCGCTCAGGGGGTTGACCTCAACTCGCGTCGCAGGATCTTGCCCACATTGGTCTTGGGCAGGTCGTCGCGGAACTCGATGTACTTGGGCCGCTTGTAGCCGGTGAGGTTGTCGTGGCAGTAGCGCACCACATCGTCCTCGGTCAGCGCCGGGTCGCTGCGCACCACAAACACCTTCACGGCCTCGCCCTGCTTCTCGTCGGCGATACCCACGGCAGCGCATTCGAGCACGCCGGGGCAGGTGGAGATGACGTTCTCGATCTCGTTCGGGAAGACGTTGAAGCCGCTGACCAGGATCATGTCCTTCTTGCGGTCGATGATGCGCGTGTAGCCCTCGGCGTCCATGATGCCGATGTCGCCCGTGCGCATGAAGCCGTCGGGCGTGAAGGCCTTGGCGTTTTCTTCGGGCTGGTTGTAGTAGCCCGGGGTGACGTTGGGGCCGCGGATGCAGATCTCGCCCGACGCGCCCTGGGGCACGCTGTTGCCCTCGTCATCCTTGATGGCAATGTCAATGCCGGGCAGCGGCAGGCCGATGTTGCCGCTGAACTCGGTGTTGTTCACCGGGTTGTTGGTGCCGATGGCGCAGGTCTCGCTCATTCCCCAGCCTTCGATCATGGTGTGGCCGGTCACCTTCTGCCACTGCTGTGCCGTGCCCTCGGACGCTGCCATGCCGCCGGCCTGCGACACGCACAGGTGCGAGAAGTCGAGCGCCCGGAACTGCGCGTTCTGCAGCAGCGCGTTGAACAGCGTGTTCACTGCGGGCAGCATGTGGAAGGGGCGTTTTTTCAGTGTTTCGACAAACTTGGGAATGTCGCGCGGGTTGGGGATCAGTGTCAGGTGGGAGCCCTGGCGGATGGCCAGCAGGCACAGCGTGAGCGCGAAGATGTGGTACAGCGGCAGCGCCGCGACGTTGTTGGCCTTGCGCACGTCACCGATTTGGGCCAGCGCCGGGGTGAACCAGGCCTCGGCCTGCAGCGTGGCGGCCACGATGTTGCGGTGCGTGAGCACGGCGCCCTTGGACAGGCCCGTGGTGCCGCCCGTGTACTGCAGGAAGGCGATCGAGTCGAGGTTGGCCTGGCTGGGCTGCAGGCTGCGGCGCGCGCCCAGGGCCAGCGCCTTCTTGAACGTGACCACCTTGCGGCCCTGGGACAGGGGCAGATCGTAGGCCGGCACCATCTTGGCCAGATGGCGCACGGCAAAGGTGATCCACTGGCCGTACCAGAAGCCCAGCAGGTCGCCCATGGACGCCATGACCACATGCTGCACGCCGGTGTGGTCGATCACCTCGGACAGCGTATGGGCAAAGTTCTCCAGGATGACGATGGCTGTTGAGCCAGAGTCCTTGAGCTGGTGCTCCAGCTCGCGCGCGGTGTAGAGCGGGTTGACGTTCACGCAGGTGTAGCCCGCGCGCAGCACGGCGGCCATGGTCACGGCGAACTGCGGAATGTTGGGCAGCATGATGGCCACGCGCGCTCCGGGCTCCAACCCCTGGCCCTGCAGCCAGGCCCCCAGTGCGGCGCTGAGGCGGTCGAGCTCGCGGTAGGACATCCAGCGCTCCATGCACACCGAGAAGGGGTTGGCCGCATGCGTGCGCATCGCCTCTTCCAGCAGGTGCGCGGCCGAGCGGTACTGCTCGGGCTGCACGTCGTGGGGTACGCCTGCGGGGTAATTCTTCAGCCAGATCTTGTCCATGCGTGGTTCAACCGTCAAAAAAGGGGAGAAAGAGGTGGGGCACCATTATTCAAGCAAGCGGATGCTTGGCGTTATCGGGCTTGTCCTAGGGTATGGGTCAGTTCGGTCGCGCAGGCGACAGCGGGGGCCTCGAACATGGCCTGCATCAGCTGTGCCTCGCGCTCGTGCACCGTGGACAAAAACCGCTCGACGGCGCCGCGCTGGCGGGCCAGGGCGCCAAAGGTGTCAAAGCCCGTTTCCAGAAAATGCTGCAGCGCGCCCAGGCCCGCTGCCTGCGCGGGCTTGCGCATCATGCGCAGCATGGTGCGCAGGCCGGGCATGCGCGTCAGGCGTGTCAGGTCTTTGCCGATGGTGAGCACGCTGTCGAGCTGCTCGTGGCGCGCATGGCGCTCGCCCACGGTGCGCCAGGCCGCCACATAGCGTGCGGCATCGGGTGTGCCGCCCAGGCTGAGCCAGGCATGGCCCATGGCCTGGTCGAGCTGCTCGGTCTGGGCGTGCAGCACGCCCAGCGAGACGGCGGTCTGCACGACGGGCTTGGGGAACACCGCCTGCAGCGTGCCCGCAATGCGGCCAAACTGGTCGTCGCGGGCGGTGAAATCGCCCGGGCTGTACAGCTCGTCGAGAAAAAAGCGTGTGGCTGGTTCCACCATGGGGTCGGCCATGAGGTCGGCATAGGTGCCCATGAAGCGGCGGGACTGCAGTTGCTTGACCTCCAGCACCGCCTGGGCCAGTGCCGGGTCGCTCTGGCGCAGCAGGCGCAGGGCGGTCACGTCGGCGATGCAGTTGCGGATGGTTTCAGCGGCGTCCATGGGCTCGGGTCAGGTTGCACAATGTGTCTTTCATTAGACCACTGCCCCACGCCATGATTGCCCGCCTGCAAACCCTTCTGACCCTGGGCATCGTGCTCGGCCACCTGGCCTGGCTGCTTGGTGTGTGGCCCCATTCGCCCGCTTGGGCCCTGGGCGGCCTGGCCGCAGGCTGGCTGCTCTTTGGCCTGGTGATGGGTCTTCAGTTCCTGCTGATGCACCATGCCAACCGCAGCGACCCGGCGCCGCGCGCCCGTGCGGCCCAGGTCTGGCGCGCCTGGTGGCGCGAGCTGGGCGTGGTGCTGGTGGTGTTCTGCTGGCGCCAGCCGTTTCGCAGCCGGTCCATGCCCGACTGGCTGCCGAGCGCGCCCAACGGTCGGCGTGGCGTGGTGCTGGTGCATGGTTTCGTGTGCAACCGGGGCCTGTGGCTGCCGTGGCTGCAGCAGCTGCGCGCTGCGGGCCACGCCTGTGTGGCTGTCAACCTGGAGCCGGTGTTCGGTTCGATCGACGACTACCCGCCCCTGGTGGAAGATGCCGTGCGCCGCGTGACCGAGGCGACCGGCATGGCGCCGCTGCTGATCGGGCACAGCATGGGGGGGCTGGCCATCCGCGCCTGGCTGCGCGCGTACCAGTCCGACGCACGCATGCACCACGCCATCACCCTGGGCACGCCGCATGGCGGCACCTGGCTGGGCCGTTTCAGCCAGATGACCAACGGGCGCCAGATGCGCCTGGGCGGCGAGTGGGTGCGGCAGTTGCAGGCTGCCGAGCCTTCCGGACGCGCTGCACGGTTCACCTGCTGGTACTCGAACTGCGACAACATCGTCTTCCCCGCGAGCACGGCGACGCTGGCAGGTGCCAGCAACCGGTTGCTGGAAGGGGTGGCGCATGTGGATATGGCGTTGCACCCGGGGGTGATGCGCGAATGTCTGGATGCGCTGGGGCGGGATGGTTTTTGAATGAAATTGACCTTTTGCGCTTGTCTGGCTTGTGCTTGTAGCTATCAAAACAATAGCTGTCAGCGCAAGCCAGACAAGCGACAGAGGCCCATTTCACTTAAGAAATTCCGGTCGCCACAACATCCCGCTCATCCGCCGCAAACTCCGGCAACCCGCGCAGCCGCTCATAGACCGGCGCGAAGTCTGCCGCCGTCATGTCAAAGAGCTGCTCGAAGCTGTCGATGACAAAGTAGGTCTGCTGGTAGCTGTCGATCTTGTAGCGCGTGCGCATGGTGCGCTCCAGCTGCAGCGGCAGGCGCTGCGGCTTGGGGCTTTGCACCGAATACGGCAGCTCGCCCGAGGAGCTGAGGATGCCTGCCCCGTAGGCCCGCAGGCCGCCCGCCTCGCGGATCAGCCCGAATTCGATGGTGTACCAGTACAGGCGCGAGAGCATTTCGCAGGCGCCCAGCCCGTGGGCCTTGAGGCCGCCCTGTCCGTAGCGCTGCACGTAGTCGGCGAACACCGGGTTGAAGAGCAGCGGCACATGGCCAAACAGGTCGTGGAAGATGTCGGGCTCGACGATGTAGTCGAACTCTTCGGGCGTGCGAATCCAGTCGGTTACCGGGAACTTGCGGTTCGCCAGCAGGGTGAAGAAGGGTACTTCGGGGATCAGCCCCGGGACGGCCACGATTTCCCAGCCGGTGGCGCGGTGCAGGCGTTCGTTGATGTCTTCGAAACGCGGGATCTGCTCGCGTGCGCCCAGCGAGGGCAGGGCCGCGATAAAGGCCTCGCTGGCCAGGCCCGGCAGCAGCGCGCTCTGGCGCTCGTACAGGCGCCGGTAGGTGTCGTGGTCGGCGCGGGTGTAGCGGGCGTAGTCCTGGGCGCAGGTGTAGTCGGCATTCGCGCGGGCGTAGTCGCCGCGCGGCGGGCGTTCGCTGGCGCCATAGACGGCGGGTTCGACGGCCATGGTTGTCTCCTTTTCTGTTTTCATGGGGCATGCACCGACCACGGCGCATGAAACTGGCGCGGCCCAAGCCAGCGGCCGCCGCGCAAGGGCCGCCCCGCCGCGCTGGTGGCGTCCCCCTGCCCGCAGCGCGCAGCGCTGTGAGAGCGGGAGGAAGGTGTGCAGCACCTCAGGGGGGTGCTGGTTTATTGCGGTGCCTTGAGCACGCCGCGGCGGATCTGGTCGAGCTCGATGCTCTCGAACAAGGCCTTGAAGTTGCCGTTGCCGAAGCCGTCGTCGCCCTTGCGCTGGATGAACTCGAAGAAGATCGGGCCGAGCTGGTTCTCGCTGAAGATCTGCAGCAGCAGGGCGTCCTTCTTGCCGTCGATCAGGATCTTGCGTTTGTGCAGCTCTTCGAGCGGCTCGCCGTGGCCCGGAATGCGTTTGTCCACCAGTTCGTAGTAGGTGTCGATGGTGTCGAGCAGGCGCACGCCGCTGGCGCGCAGGCCGTCAACTGTCTTGTACAGGTCGTCCGAGCCCATGGCGATGTGCTGGATGCCCTCGCCCTTGTACATGTCCAGGTACTCCTGGATCTGGCCGGGGTTCTCCTTGCCTTCCTCGTTGATCGGGATGCGGATCTTGCCGCAGGGGCTGGTCATGGCCTTGCTCTTGACGCCGGTGACCTGGCCTTCGATGTCGAAGTACTTGATCTCGCGGAAGTTGAACAGGCGCTCGTAGAAATCCGCCCACTCGCCCATGCGGCCCCGGTGCACGTTGTGCGTGAGGTGGTCGATGTAGGTCAGGCCATGGCCAAACGGGTGCAGGGCCTCCTGGGCGCTGATGCCGGGCAGGGCCTCGAAATCGACATCAAAGAAGCCGATGTTGCCAATGTCGCCGGGCTGCGCACCGCCCTTGCCGCGCCAGCGGTCCACAAAGTAGATCAGGCTGTCGCCAATGCCCTTGATGGCGGGGATGTTCAGCTCGCCCGGGCCTGCCTTGCCGGCGTAGCCCCATGCGCCGAGCGACACGGCGCGCTCGTAGGCGGCCTTGGCGTCGTGCACCCGGAAGGCAATCGCGCACACGCTGGGGCCGTGCAG
>JAMLIQ010000124.1 GCA_023954095.1 Burkholderiaceae bacterium
CGTCGTATTGGTAGGCGATGCTGCGGGTGTTGCCGTTGCTCAGGGTTTGGGTTTTGCGGGTGGTGCGGCCCAGGCTGTCGCGCTCGTAGCTGGTGGTGCCGCTGGGATCGGTGATGCTGCTGAGGTACCCCACGGCGCCCTGGTCGTATTGCAGGGTAGTGCTGGCACCGTCTGCATGGGTGATGTGGGTGGGGCGGCCCAGCAGGTCGCGCTCGTAGGTGGTGCTGCGGCCCAGGGCGTCGGTCACTTGCCGGGGCAGGCCCAGAGGGTCGTACTGGGTGGTTTGGCTGCCGCTGTCGGGGCTGGTTTCTTGGGTGGGGTTGCCTTGGGCGTCGCGCTGGTAGGTGGTGGTGACGCCTTTGTAGTCGGTTGCATGCAACAGGTTATTGACTACGTCATACCTCGATACGGTGCCAAAGCCATCTGGTCGGTAAACAATGTACGGGCGCCGTTTCTCATCACGATTAACCCTGTGGGTTTCGTTCAACCCATTCGTCACCCTGACGAGATCTGCATTGATGTCGTATTCGAAAGATCGGAGCTGTGTGCCTCCCAGGGTTTCACTTGCTACGCGATTCAGTGCATTGATGGAGCGTGAGAGATTCCAGGCTATTACGCCTTGCGCGCCAACTATTTGTTCTTGCAGGCGATTGCCCATCGTATCCAGCACGTAGGTGCCTACAGTGCCGCGATTGTCTGACCAGCCGATCAGTCGGTGCGCAGGATCGTAGCGGTAGCTGATGGTATGTCCACCCGGTAGGCCAATCGATGCAATCAGCCCTGTCGGACGATAGGTGATCTCGCTGATTTGTCCATCAGTTTGGACGCGGCGAAGCCTTCCGCGCAGGTCATATTCATAGTTGGTAACTACACCAGAATGACTGGTTTTGCTTGTGATCCGCCCGCTCGCATCGTTGGTAAAAATCGTCTGACTACCATCGGGTGCAATAACTTTAACAAGATTGCCTGAGGAATCATATGCATAACGCGTAGTTGCGCCATTGGCTTGGGTGTAAGAGTTTATTAACCCATCTGCAGAATATGTCCAGCCACGGGTTGAAACCACACCGGAACTTTTATCCCTTACAGTCTCACTCAAAGGATTTCCGCTGCTGTCATACGTGTAATCGGTCACCCGTTTCACCTCGTTAATTGAAACAGGAACCCGAAATTTTGGATGCCAGACATAGCCAGCAATCTCGGTATTTAACGAGTACGCACCTTCCGATATTCGTGTAGGCAAGCGTCTCAAAGCATCCCATTCGTAGTATGTTGGCCAATTCTGATACCAATAGCCAAAATAACGCGTCTCTCTCACCAATCCGACATTTGAGAAGTTTCTGATAAAAATCGCATCATTCGATTCAGCGCTTGGCGTTGACATGTAATCAATGCCCGCACGGGAGTTTGAAAAATAGTATGTTCGGTATGAGCGCTTGGTTCCAAGCGCATCTGTCACATGGAAATTCCGTGTGGTTCCTGTCCATGGCTCATATTCAATGGAGTGCTTATAAACAGAATCCGCCAATTCCGTAGAAAAAGCACGCCCGCTACTATCGTAACGGTAGGTTGAATATCGAACTCCATCTTCATCAAAAACCCCCGTGAGCGCCAAAGGGAATCGAGCATCTTCATACACATAACGACGCTGCGTGCCATCTTGGTAAGTTACCCTATCTAGCGCCAGGGCATAATCATAAAAAATATCCTTCTGGTCAGGAGTGCGCACCCGAACCAACTTGCCACCATGGCCATAAAAAAACACCAATGATCGGCCAAATTGATTCGTTACTTGCTGCAGCTTGCCATCCAATCCGTAAATATACGTCATTGCCCAGCCGTTTGGTTCCGTGCGGCGAATTAGGCGTCCCAACGCATCAAATTCCCATTGAACATCGGTCTCACTATGAGTATAGATATACCCAGAAACAATCGAATTATTCAGCAAAGTTTTCAATCGCGCACCAGATTCTGGCGTCTTCCATTCCGATGAATTATCTTGGGCACTTGTTTTTGTTCGATAAAAAACATGAATATCACCATTCTCAAGAGTCACATAAGCACGCACATTTTTATTTGCCCGAGGTGCTGATATGTCAATGCTGGCATGAAAGTTATGAATCCAATTTTTTCCTAGTGACGATCCTCGCGCTTCGGAAAGCAATGGCCAATCCGTCTTGGTTGCCCACGAGCTTCGATGAACGCGTTGTAATGTGAGTGGATGAGCACCAATATCCAAATAATCAACCTCGTGCTGGCGCTTTTCAGTAGTGGCTGTAACGATAGGGTTGCCTATCAAGGCGCCATCCTGTAATTCGGCGCCGTAGATGTCATCATTCGGACATGATTCGCAGTATTTTGGAGGAATAACCAAGCGTCTTCTGCACTCATATCCATCGGCAACGTCATAACGCGTCCACCCCTCGTCACAACCAAGCTCCCGAGACCTCATCGCTACGACAGGTATGGAATCCTGGGGAACAGCAGCGGTTGCACTACAAGCCGGAGGCTGAGGATTGCCAGAAGATGGTGGTGGCGTAGTAGTTCGCACCCCTTTCATCACCGCAAAAGATCTTATTGCGATTCCATTTTTTTCTTCTGTTAGGATATTCCAGCAAAAATTTGAATTATAGACTTGACCATTCTGGCTCCACTCAGGATTATCAATTTTTGCAGTGCAGCCACTTCGGTACCAGCATTCAGCCTTTTGAGCCACAATCTGATCAGAATCTATTCCCTGGGTCCATCCGCATGCAACCGCCGCATTCATTAGCGGCATAAAAGGACCAGATTCAAAACATAAATGCCGCGTTTCCGACACTATCTTGGGATCGGAACATTCATATTCACCGCCGTTTTCAACACAAATATTGCTCTGCGCATGAGCTCGACTTCCCTGCATTAAAGCACCGAGAAGCATCAATGCAGCGAAATAAATCAAAATACTTGATTCAACTAATTTTCGAAAACCTCTCAAATTAGAATGCAAAGAGAAAATATTCGATTGATTATTATACACAATACCCCAAAGCACTCGCAAATGCCTCTTATAAAATACAATGCACAAATATAGGAGAGAGACATAAATCAGAGCGATTTCCCTATAATCGCAATGACCACCTAGTCTATTCTGCATTTTTAGGTAGGTAAACTTTACCCAATCCGACAACCACAAAATGCATCTGAGATGTAATTATTGGTAAGCGCTTTTGTGTGTATGAGGTGCAGAGTACGCGTGGGAGCTTCAGGCTCTTTCGGATGCACGGCCTGGGTTGCCAGGATGATTGTGAGCAACACCTTACGCCTGCCACCACTCACAGCAGCCCCACCACCCCCACATCCGGCCGCTCCACCCACGCACCGAACTCCTCGGCCAGTTGCTCGCTGGCCGATACGGCGGTGCGCCACAGGCGCATGCGTTGGGCGGGGTCGTGGGCGTAGTGGACGAAGTCGTTGCGGTCGGGCAGTTTGGCGTGGGGTAGGCTGCGCACCCAGTCGGGGTGGGGGCTCAGCAGCACCATGTGGTCCAGCGCCGGGGTGGCGCGGTGGCGCCAGCGCAGGTGTTTGTCCAGCCAGCCGGGCACCACGGTCTGCTGGAAGTGGGGGTACAGCACCAGCCCGGCAGGATTTAAATGTTTTTGGCCTTCAGCGCCCGTATCCATTGCGCTGGCAGCTATTGTTTTAATAGCATTTTGTGGGCAACGGTAGTGCAGGTGCATGTGGTAGTCGGTGATGCCGCCGTCCCAGTAGGCGCCGCTGGGGGCGCCTGCAATGTGTGGCACGGCCTGGAGCACGAACGGAATCGAGCAACTGGCCTGCAAGGACGGCATGAAGTTGGCCTGCGTCAGCAGCACCTGGCGCGTGCGGAAATCCTGCGTGCCAAACGGCAACGCTGCACAGGTACCCGTGGGCTGCGCGGGATCGGGAGAAGAAAACACCACGCGTTCCAGCCAGGCGCCCAGGGCCTTGCGCTGCGCCATGTTGGACACAAAGGCGCCCAGGTAGCCCAGCGGCGTGGCCCAGCGGTGTTCACGCGCCAGCAGATGGCGGCCCCGGGACGTGACGATATGCAGGCGATAGCGCGGATGCGCAAGCAACTCGTCCACCCGACCGCCATAGAAGTCCTGCAGCGTCTGGCTGAACCGCTCGCTCACATGCTGTGGCGTCGGCCGCTTGCGGCCCGGCGCTGGCTCGTAGTGCTGGTGGATATAGTCGTGCTCCAGCCGCTCGAAAGCAGCCACACTGCCCTGCAGACAGGCGCTCGCCATGCGCCAGGCCCCGATGGACGCGCCCACCAGGTGCACGGTCTGGCGGGACTGTGGCAGCCACTCGCCAAAGAGGAATCGGTCGAGCGGCCCCAGAATCAGTCCCTTGGGCCCGCCTGCAGCAGCGGGAATGGTCTGCACATCCTGCGGGCGCAGGCCTTGTTCACGCAGGTGCTGCAACGCCTGGGGGCCTGCGTAGATGCGCAGGGCCTTCATGACCCGCGCTGCATGGGTGTTTGCCGTGCCATGTCCCGCAGTCAGACCAGATAGTCTGCGGCCTCGGGCTCTGCTTCGTGGCGCGGATTCCAGTCGATCGGGTCCTGGCGCAGCACCATATCGATGTCCAGCCCCAGGGCCAGGGCGACTTCGTCGGGGAAGGAAACCACGCGCTCCCTCTCATCCAGCCCCAGTTCATGCACACGCACGCGCCAGACCGCCAGGTGAATGACCCCGGCCAGCGGCTCATAGGCATGGTTTTCAAAAGGTGCATGCTGGTAGCTGAGGGCATCGACCACCATTTCGGGCAACTGCCAGCGGCGCGCCAGCGCGGCCGTGACGCGGCTGTAGCAATAGCCAAAAATGCGCATCTCGACCTTGCAGCGCCGCAGGTCCAGTGGCGGCACCAGCGTGTTGAGCGACTGCACCCGCTCGGGGTCGGAGAGATGGATCAGCAACTCCCCCAGGCCATGCAGCAGCCCCACGGTGTAGGCCGCAACCTGATTCTGGTGCACGCTGCCCGCCAGTGAACGGGCCAACTTGGCTGTATGCAGGCTGTAGCGCCAGAACTGCTGCAGGTTGAGGCCGGGCACCGAGCGCGACGTGGTGCCCAGCGGGGCAGAACTCACCAGCGTGCGCAGGTGCGGCGTGCCCAGCAGGGCCAGCGCCTCCGGGATGCCCGCCACCTGGCGCGGGCCCTGGAAGGCGTCGGAGTTGGCCATTTCCAGCAGGCGGGCCGACAGCGCAGGGTCGGAGCCGAACAGCTGGTTCACGCGCCGCAGGTTCGGTTCGTCGTGGGCCAGCTCATTCATCAGCAATGCCACCGTACGTGGCAGGCTGGGCAGGACGGCGGGCATGGCCAGCAGTGCATTCAAATCCATGGGATCAGCGCTGTGGTGGGACTGGCTTGGATTATGTACCCTGCGCTGCCTACCTTTTCTTTGCCTGTTGCAGCTTTGCAAAAGCCGAGGCCATGGCCGACTGCTGCAGCGGCTCGGGCGCACGGCGCGGGGGCTGCTGGTAGCCGCGCCCTGCCCCTTCAAACCGGTTGCCCTGCGAGGCGCCCCGGCCGCCACCCTGGCGGGCTGGCGCATCGCCCAGCTTCATGGACAGGCCGATGCGCTTGCGCTCCACGTCCACCTCCATGACCTTGACCTTGACGATGTCGCCGGTCTTGACCACTTCGCGGGCGTCCTGCACGAACTTGTGCGCCAGCTGGCTCACATGCACCAGTCCGTCCTGGTGCACGCCCAGGTCGATGAAGGCGCCGAACTGCGCGACGTTGCTCACCGTGCCCTCCAGGATCATCCCTTCGCGCAGGTCCTTGATGTCTTCCACGCCGTCGTTGAAGCGTGCCACCTTGAAGTCCGGGCGCGGGTCGCGGCCGGGTTTTTCCAGCTCGGCCAGGATGTCCTTGACCGTGATCACGCCGAACTTCTCGTTGGCAAACAGTTCGGGCTGCAAAACCTTGAGCATGTCGGTGCGGCCCATGATTTCGGCCACCGGTCTGCCGGTTTTCTCCATGATCTGCTCGACCACGGGATAGGTCTCGGGGTGCACACCCGTCATGTCCAGCGGGTTGTCGCCGCCGCGGATGCGCAGAAAACCGGCACTCTGCTCAAACGTCTTGGCGCCCAGGCCCGCCACATCCATGAGCTGCTTGCGGGTCTTGAAGGCACCATGGGCCTCGCGCCAGCGCACTACCGCCTTGGCCACACTGGCCGAGAGACCCGAGACGCGGGACAGCAGCGGCACACTGGCGGTATTCAGGTCCACGCCCACCGAATTCACGCAGTCCTCCACCACGGTGCCCAAAGTGCGGGCCAGCTCGCTCTGGTTCACGTCGTGCTGGTACTGGCCCACGCCAATGCTCTTGGGGTCGATCTTGACCAGCTCGGCCAGCGGGTCCTGCAGGCGCCGCGCAATGCTGGCCGCGCCGCGCAGGCTCACGTCCACATCGGGCATCTCCTGCGAGGCGTATTCGCTGGCGCTGTACAC
>JAMLIQ010000125.1 GCA_023954095.1 Burkholderiaceae bacterium
ATGGCGGCTTCGTCAAAGTTCAGTCCGGCGAAGTTGCGCGCATTGGTGGCGTCGCGCAGGCCCAGGTAGACGCAGCTGGCACCGTTGTCGACGGCGGCCTTGAGCGCGGGCAGGCTGCCTGCGGGGCAGACCAGTTCAAAGGGTGCCGCTGCAGGATCACTGCCGGTGGCGAGGGAGGAGGGGGTCAGGGTTTGCATGCGGTCGGGGGGTCGGACGCGGGCGCACGGACAGGCGCCATCGCACAGCGCGCAACGATACGCCGCGGCAAATACCCATGTCCTGACATTTGTCAAGGTCACCGGCAATGCCGGGCGGCGCTGTCGGGCATGCTGGCCTGCACGGCGGTGCTGGTGGTTCGTGGTGAAGTGGCGGACAATATGTGCACACACCATGAACAAGAACCTGTGGCTGCTTGCCCTGTGCCAGGGGCTTTTCCTGACCAACAACGTGGTCTTCATCGCCATCAACGGCCTGGTGGGGCTGCAACTGGCGCCTTTTGGCTGGATGGCCACGCTGCCCGTCATGGGCTATGTGGTGGGCGGTGCGCTCTCCACCCCCCTGGTGGCGCGCAGCCAGGCCTTGTGGGGGCGGCGCGTGTCGTTCCAGCTCGGGCTGGCGGTGGCGTTCCTGTCGGCCGCGCTGTGCGCCTGGGCGGCGTTCAGCGCCCATTTCTGGCTGCTGTGTGCGGCCACGGTGGTGGCAGGGTACTACAGCGCCAACGGCCAGCTCTATCGCTTTGCGGCCGCCGAGCTGGCGGCGCCGGCGTTCCGCGAGAAGGCGGTGTCGCTGGTTCTTGCGGGCGGGCTGCTGGGTGCGGTGGCGGGCCCCAATCTGGCCAGCGGCACGCGCACGCTGTTTGCCGTGCCGTTTGCCGGTGCCTATATTGCGCTGATGCTGGTGGCCTTGTTGTCCATGGCCTGCATGGCGGCCGTGCGTTTTGAATCCAAGGCGCCCCCTGCGCCGGGTAGCGGGGCGCCGCCTGCGGGCCGTTCCCTGGGGGAACTGCTGCGCCAGCCCGCTTTTGCCGTGGCGGTGCTCGGTGCGGCCCTCGGCTATGGGGTGATGAACCTGCTGATGGCCGCCACGCCGCTGGCCATGCAGGTGTGCGGATTCAGTTTCGACTCGGCCGCGCTGGTGCTCGAATGGCATGTGATCGGCATGTTCGCGCCCGGTTTCTTCACCGGCCACCTGATCAAGCGCCTGGGCACCTTGCCGGTGATGCTGGCCGGAGTGGTGCTCAACCTGGTGTGCGTGGGCATTGCGCTGTCGGGCCAGGAAATCATGCATTTCACTGCCGCCCTGTTCCTGCTGGGCGTGGGCTGGAACTTTCTGTTCACGGGCAGCACCACTCTGGCGATCACTGCCTACCGGCCCGAGGAAAAAGACCGTGCGCAGGGCGCCATCAACTTCTTCGTGTTCGCCACCATGGCCGTCACCTCGCTGGCCTCGGGCGCGCTCGTCACCACCAGCGGCTGGTCGTGGCTGAACCTGGCTTCGCTGCCGCCGCTGCTGCTCACGGGGGCGGCCCTGCTGTGGCTGATGGCTCGCCAGCGCCGTGCCGTGGCGGCCTGAGCGGCGGCGATAGGCTGATGGGCGTCTTGCCGGACTTTTCTAAAATGATAGCTATCAGCGCTTTATCATCAAGCGTTTGAAGCCTATTTGGTCACTATTCTTGGCGGAAAATGCCCCGCCAGCCACTGGTGCAGCACCGCGAACACCGGCGCGGCGTTCTGCTCGTTGAACAACTCGTGCCAGAGCGTCTCGAAGCACTGCGACTGCACCACGCCGGGTGGCGCTGCGGCGGCGAAGGCGGCGCTGCCTGCGGGCTGCACCAGGCGGTCGTCACCCGCCCACATCAGCAGCGTGGGCACGTTCCAGTGCGCCGCACGCGCCACGGCGGCCGGGCCACCGTCGGCGATGAAGCGGGCCAGGCGCGCACTGATGCGGTCGTGGCACAGCGGGTCGGCCTGGTAGGCTGCGACCACGGCCGGATCATGCGAGAGGTACTGGGCGTTGAGCCCGTTGTGGATGCGCAGGTTGGGTGCGATGCCCGGCAGGGTGGCCAGCAGGACTTTTTGCACCGCGTTGAGCCCCGGGTCGAGCGCGGGCGAGGACAGCACCAGGGCATCGACCGGCCGCAGGTGCATGGCCACAAAACGCGCTGCCACCAGCCCGCCCATGCTGTGGCCCAGCAGCACCAGCGGCAGGCCCTCGGGGGTGCGCGCGCGGGTGGCGTCCACCATGTCGGCCAGGTCGTCGAGCAGGCGCATGTCGTGGTTCAGTCCGCCACGCGGCCCGCCCGACTGGCCGTGGCCATACTGGTCGTAGGCGCGTACCGCAAAGCCCCAGGCATTGAGGTGCTGCGCCACGGCGTGGTAGCGCCCTGCATGTTCGCCCAGGCCGTGCACCAGCAGCACGGTGCCGCGCTGTGCGCTGCCCTCGGCCAGGGGCCAGTCGTATACGGCCAGGTTTTCGCCGTCGTTGGCGGTGTAGGCGGTCAGGGTGAAGTCGGCGGTGTCGAACATGGCATGCGGCAAGGTTGTGGACAAAGGGGTGCAGGCGGTGGACATGATAGGCGGTTGCGGCCCGGCGCGTCGTCCGCGCTGCCCGCAGCGCGGGTCAGGGCCCCGGGCCGCCCGGGTCCGGCGCGGGCGGCTCCTGCCGGGCCAGCCAGCGCGTGAGGGGCGGGCCGGTGACCAGCACCATCAGAAAGCGTGCCAGCTGCATGGCCATCACAAAACCGGTTTCGACCGTACTGGTGGCGGCAATGACGGCCATGGAATCGGCGCCGCCAGGAGATGTGGCCAGGTAGGCGCTCAGCGGGTCCAGCCCGGCGGCCCCGACCAGCACCGCCCCCAGGGCCATGCCCGCGCCCATCAGCAGGCCAATGGCTGCCAGCACCTGGGGCAGGGCACGCCAGGCGTGCAGCAGAACCGCCCGCGTGAACCGCAGTCCCACGCTCCAGCCAATGGCAGCATAGGCCAGCGCCATCAGGGCGGGCGGCAGGCCCGGCGTCAGGCCCCAGCCCACCTGCACCGCCACGGCCGCCACCAGGGGCAGCACCATGGCACCTCCGGGAAGGGTCCAGCGCCGCGCCAGCCAGGCACCGCCCAGCACCAGGGCCGCAGTGACCAGCAGGTCCGCCGGTGCGCCCATTGCCAGCCATCGCACCGCAGCCGGCTCCATGGGCTGGTGGCCGCCTGCAGCGCGCGCCACCAGGGCCGCGACCAGGGTCACCACCACGACGCGGGTGTACTGCATGAAGGCCACCAGGCGCACATCGGCACCACACTGATCGGCCATCACCACCATGGCCGACGCCGCGCCCGGTGCCATGCCCCAGAGGGCGGTGGTGCCGGGCATGACCTGGCGGCGCATCAGCCACCAGCCCAGGGCGCTGCTGGCCGCGATCAGCAGCACGGTGCTACCCAGAAAGAGGGGCCACTGCCGCAGCACCGGGCCCAGCTGTGCGGGGTGCAGGCTCTGCGCCATCAGGCAGCCCAGCAAGCCCTGCCCCCAGCCAAACGCGATGTGGGGAACCGCCAGCCGCACGCCCCGGGTAGAAAACACCAGGGCGCCCAGCATGCAGCCCAGCAAGACGGCGGCCGGGACATGCAGCGCCAGCAGCGCGGCCGACAGCGCGGCGCTGACCAGGCCCAGTGCCAGCCAGCGCATGGCCGAACCCGGCCTCTCAGGCGGCTGCCGCACCGCCGCGCGACCAGCGCCGGTACAGCGGGGGCAGCAGCAGCATGGCGGCCACACCGGCCCACAGTCCCACGGTGATGGGACTGCCCCACAGGATGGACAGGTCCCCGTTGGTGATGGACAGTGCACGGCGCAGGTTTTGCTCCATCAGGTCGCCCAGCACAAAACCCAGGATCAACGGGGCCATCGGCACCCCGGCCTTGCGCAACAGGTAGCCTGCAATGCCAAAGCCCCCCATGAGCAGCAGGTCGAACGTGGTGGCATGGATGGAATACACGCCCACGGCGCTGATGGCCAGAATGCCCGGCACCAGCAGCCAGTTGGGCACCAGCAGCAGCCGCGTGAACACCCCCACCAGCGGAATATTGATGAGCAGCAGCAACGCATTGGCAACGAACATGGAGGCGATCAGCCCCCACACCAGGGCGGGTTGCTGCGTGAACAGGGCAGGGCCTGGCGTGATGTTGTAGAGCGACAGCGCCCCGACCATGACGGCCGTGGTGCCCGAGCCCGGCACACCCAGTGTGAGCATCGGAATGAACGAGCCGTTGGCCGAGGCGTTGTTGGCCGCCTCGGGCGCGCTCACGCCGCGGATATCGCCCTGGCCAAAGCGGCCGTCCTTGTCGTTCAGGCGCTTCTCCACCGAGTAGGCCATGGCGCTGGCGATGGTGGCGCCGGCGCCGGGCAGTACGCCAACCACAAAACCCAGCAGCGACGACCGCACGATGGTCCAGCCGGTCAGCGCCAGTTCCCGGGCATTGAAGACCGTCCGTCCCACCGTGCGAATCAGGCCGCTGGTACTGGCCTGGTGCTCCAGCATGAGCAGGATCTCGCTGACCGAGAACAGGCCGATCACCACCACGATGAACTGGATGCCGTCGGACAGGTGCACGTTGTCACCCGTGAAGCGGTACACGCCCGAATTGCTGTCCAGCCCCACCGTGGACAGCGACAGGCCCAGCGCCGCGCCCAGCACTGCCTTGATGGGCTGGTTGCCCATCAGCCCGGTGATGCAGGCAAAGGCAAAGCACATCAGCGCAAAGTATTCGGCCGGGCCAAAGGCCAGCGCCCAGCGCGCCAGCAGCGGCGCAAACAGCACGATGCCGGCGGTGGCAATGGTCGAGCCCACGAACGAGGCCCAGGCCGAGATCGACAGCGCCACGCCCCCCTGGCCCTTGCGTGCCATGGGATGGCCGTCGATGGCGGTCATGATGGCGCCCGCATCCCCCGGCACGTTCAGCAGGATGGAAGAAATGCGGCCGCCAAACTCGCAGCCGATGTAGACGGCAGTGAGCAGGATCAGCGCCGTCTCGGGCGGCAGCTTGAGCGCAAAGGCCAGCGGCATCAGCAAAGCTACGCCGTTGATCGGCCCCAGGCCCGGGAGCATGCCCACGATGGTGCCGATCAGTGCGCCCAGGGCGGCCACCATCAGGTTGACGGGCAGCAGGGCGACGCCAAAACCCTGGGCCAGGTGCTGCAGGGTATCCATCTCAGCGCCCTCCCAGCACAAAGGCCAGCACGCCCGTGGGCAGGATCACGTCCAGGAGCTTGTCAAACAAAAAGAACAGGCCCAGGCCCAGGCCCAGGCCACCGGCCAGGCTGGCCCGCAGCGTGCCGCCAAAGGCCCTGCCCACCGGCAGGGCCATCAGCGTGGTGGCCAGCACAAAGCCGAGCCACTGGAACACCGCGCCATACACCAGCACACTGCCCGCGCACAACAGCACGGCGACCCCGTCGGGCCGCGAGGTGGGGGCCAGCACGGGCGTGCCGCCGGCGGGCGCTGCGCGCCCGGGCGCGACCACCAGCCAGGTGCCCGCCAGCGCCAGTACGGCCGCCAGCAGCAGGGGAAAGGCGCGGGGCCCTACCGGTTCGTAGGAAATTTCAGCGGCGTAGCCGCGTGCGGCCCAGGCCATTGCTGCGCCCAGGGCGAGGCACAGCGCCCCAAGAATGCGATCAACCATGGTGTGCTCTCTAAAAAAGGCAGGCAGGGACAAAGAGAAACTGCGGGCGCAGCACGCGCAGCGCACGTGCGGCCTACTGGGCGACCTTCAGGTGAAAGTCGGCGGCCAGCTGGCGGTACGCCGCCATGCGCTCCTTGATGAAGGCGTCGAGCTCCTTGCCCGTCAGCGCAAACTTGAACAGGCCGCGCCCGGCCCGCAGCTTGTCGTACTGGGGGGTGGCCATCATCTTGGCAAAAGTGTCGCTCCACACCTTGAAATCGGCGTCGCTCACCTTGGGCCCCATGTAGAAGCCGCGGATGATGGGCCACTGCACATCGAAGCCCAGCTCCTTCATGGTGGGCACGCTGCCCATCGAGCCTTCGAGGCGCTTGTCGGCCAGCACGGCCAGCACGCGGATCTTGGCGCCGGCCTTGATCTGCTCCTCGGCCTCGGAGGCGTCGCCCGAGTACACCTGCACATGGCCGCCCTGCAGCGCCGTAATGGCTTCGCCGCCGCCTTCAAACGCCACAAAGCGCATGGCCTTGGGGTCGAGGCCTGCGGCACGGGCTGTGAGCGCGGCCTTCATCCAGTCCTGGCTGCCGACGCTGCCACCGGCGCCAAACACCACCTTGCCGGGGTCGGCCTTGATGGCGGCGATCAGATCCTTGATGGATTTGAGGGG
>JAMLIQ010000126.1 GCA_023954095.1 Burkholderiaceae bacterium
CCCTGGCCGATGGCGCCGCCGGTCAGGGTGAGGAGGTCGTGGCGCGGCGCGCCCGCCGTCATGGCCGAGAGCATCAGGCCCGAGGTGATGGCCTCGTCGATCAGGATGGCATTCTCTGGCAGCAGGTGGCCCACGGCTTTGCAGACCTTGGGCGCGGTGAGCTTGCCGCGCGGGCGGTCTGGGCGCTGCGCGGCTTGCAGGGCGGGCGCGGTCTGCGTGGCGCCCAGCGCAGCGGCGAGTTGCACCAGGCTGGCGGCCGCATCCTGGGCGGGGGTGGAGAGCGTGTGCACCGTGCAGGTGTCCGGCACCAGCTCGCTCTTTTTGCCGGGGTAGGCGAAGAAAGACACCGGCGCCTTGGCGTCGACCAGCACCAGGTGTTCGATCTCGGCCAGTTGTACGCCCGCCATTTCGGCCAGGTAGGCAATGCGTTCGACAAAGGGCAGTCCGGCGCCGCGTTCCATACGGGTGGGGAACACCTCGGCCAGAAGCTGGACGCCGCTGTGCGCGGCAATGCGCGCCGCTGCGCGCAATGCAGGTTCGCGCAAGGCGTGTCCGCCCAGCAGCAGTGCCGTCTTTTTGCCGGACGCGATGGTCTGGGCAATGGCTTGCACCACGGCAGCCTCGGCGGCCTGTGGGGTCGGCTGCGGAGGGGGTGGGCAGGGCACGCCGCCCTCGCCCCAGGAGACGTCGGCCGGCAGGATCAGCGTGGCCACCTGCCCCGGCAGGCCGTGCGCGGCGGTGATGGCGTCGGCGGCGTCCTGGCACAGCTGGGCCGTGCTGGCAGACGTGCGCACAAAGCCGGGCGACACATTGCGCGCCACGGTCTCGATGTCGGACTGCAGCTGGGCATCCAGCGGCGTGTGGTAGGTGGCGTGGTCGCCCACGATGTTGACGATGGGCACCTTGCCCTTGCGCGCGTTGTGCAGGTTGGCCAGGCCATTGCCCAGGCCGCAGCCCAGGTGCAGGAGCGTGGCGGCGGGCTTGCCCGCCATGCGTGCGTAGCCGTCGGCCGCTCCCGTGGCCACGCCCTCGAACAGGGCGAGCACGGCGCGCATCCGGGGCTCGCCGTCCAGCGCCGCCACAAAGTGCATCTCGCTGGTGCCGGGGTTGGTGAAGCAGACTTCGATGCCGGCATCGGCCAGCGTTGTCAGGAGGGCTTGTGCGCCGTTGGGCATGGTGAATTCCTTTGGTTTTCAGGGCGCGCGGCCCGTGGTGATGGAGCGCGCCGCAGCCCGCGCCGTGAGAATGCAGCCGGGCAGAAACGTACCTTCCAGCGAGCGCTTGCCACTGGCGCCGCCGCCGCCAAAGCCGGCCGCTTCGCCCACGCAGTACAGGCCGCCGATGGGCTGACCCGC
Organism: Burkholderiaceae bacterium; assembly: GCA_023954095.1. Lineage (GTDB taxonomy): Bacteria > Pseudomonadota > Gammaproteobacteria > Burkholderiales > Burkholderiaceae_C > Simplicispira. The sequence continues at coordinate 1,356 of JAMLIQ010000126.1, forward strand.
GCCGTCCAAGACGCGGCTTTGCAAGTCGGTCTGCAGGCCGCCCAGGCTTTTGCGCGTGATGAGCTGCATCTGGATGGCGATGAACGGCCCTGTGCCTGGTTTTTGCAGCGGGGCCGGCGCGCAGGTGCGCAGCTTGTCCGGTCCCCACTGGCGTGCATGCAGGATGCGGCGGATCTGGTCGTCGTTGTGCAGCTTGCTGCCATTCGCAAAATTGGCGTCAAAGCGGTCGGCCGTGGCCTGCAGCACGCCGGGGTCGATGTCGCGCGAGCAGGTGAGTGTATTCATCTTGGCTGCCAGGCCGGCGAGTGTGTCGTCCACCAGGAAATGGCGGCTCTCGCTCTGCATCTGGCGCACCAGGCGGTGGTTGCCGAGCAGGGTTTCCTTCAGGAAGGCCGGGAACTGCATGTCGCGGATACGCTGGTTGTGTTCGGCGCCTGAAATGGCGAATTCCTTGATGGCGATGCGCCAGTTGAGCAGGTGCCAGGTCCAGGGTTTCTCTTGCGCGGCTACGCGCTGGCACAGCCAGTGGGTGTCAAAACCCGTCACCAGCGGCTCGGGGCCGATGCGCTCGCCCCGGTGGTCGAGCCACAGGGCCGATTTGCAGGGAATGGTCGAGAGCCCATGGCCCTCGAAATGCGGGAACGGGTGCGGAAAGCCTGCGGCGTAGTTCCACATCTCGCCCGCGTGGGTGATGCGTCCGTCCAGAGCGTCGGCCACCCAGTGGTGCATCTGGCCATCGGCATACGGGTGGGCGCCGTTGAGCATGGCGCTGGGGCAGGGGCGGTCTTGAGGCCAGTGGGCGCGGACCTCCGCATGGCTGCCGTTGATGCCGCCCATGGCCAGCACGACGACAGGGGCGGCCAGGCGCACTTCTGCGCCCGTGGCTTCATTGACTGCCACAGCGCCCGAGACCTGTCCGGCACGGTGCTCCAGCGCGGTCACGCGGTGGCGGTGCAGCAGGGTGAGGCGCCCTGTGCTGGCGGCTTCGCGCAGTGCGGCAACCATGCGACGGGTGAGTTCGCGGGACGTTCCCCAGACGATGTGGTAGCGCGGCACGCTGTTGCCGTCGCCGTGCATGCCGCGCTCCACCCAGTTCACGGCGGGCATGAACTTCACGCCTTCCTGAAGGAGCCAGTCGTACACCTCGCCGCGCGAATGTTCCACGTAGTAGCGCGCCCATTGCTGGGGGTAGGTGTCTGCCGGGTCGAGTTCACCAAAGCGCAGCCAGTCGCGCAGGGCGCGTTCGGGCGTGTCGGGAATTTTCATGCGTGCCTGCAGCGGCGTGCCCACCAGTGCCATGCCGCCAAAGGCCCACAGGGCCAGGCCGCCCAGGCGCTCGGGCGAGTCGCGGTCTACCAGGGCGACGGATTGGCCCGCGCGCAGGCATTCCAGCGCGGTGACGATACCGGCCAGTCCCCCGCCGACCACCACCACATCATGCGGCTGTGATTGCATCGCTTGTCTCCTTTTTTGTGCCTGAACCATAGCGCCTTATCATGGAAACTCTCTTGACCTTGGAGCCTCCACATGTTGACTTCAGCGCCCAGCGTGTCGCTCAGCTGGGTCAACACCGTCATTGCCGCCGCTGAGCGCCAGGGAGTCCCCTGCGCCGACCTGCTGGCGCGCGCCGGGGTGGCGCACGACCGCCTGAGCGGGCCGCGCTGGCCGGTGGACGACATTACCCGCCTGTGGCGGGCTGCGGCTGCGCTGACGGGGGATGCCGCCTTTGGCCTGAACACCGGGCGCCAGGTGGGGCCCGGCAGCTTCAATGTGGTCAGCTTCATCCTGCTGTCCTCGGCCACGCTGCGCAGCGCCATCGGCCAGCTGCAGGAATACCAGCGCCTCATCAGCGACGGAGGGCGCTTCCAGACCCTGGCCGGAGCGCCGCACAGCTGGCTCATCTACCACCCGCAGCAGGGCAGCCTGGCGTTCAGTCCGCACCAGGTGGAGTCGGTACTGGCTGCGGCCGTGTGCTTCAGCCGCTGGGTGACCGGCCAGCCCTTGAAGCCTGTGCGCGTGCAGTTCAGCCATGGGCAGATCGGACCTTTGTCGGCCTATGCCCAGGCCTTGGGCGCCGAGGTGCAGTTCGAGCAGGCTTTCAATGGCCTGCTGCTGGACAACACCGTACTGGATGCCCCCTTGCCCCAGGCCGATGCCGCACTGGCACAACTGCACCGCGCCCATGCGGCGGCGCAGTTGGCGGCGTTGTCGGCACCCGTGCCGCTGCGCACCCGGGTCGAGCAATGGCTGACCGGCGCGCTCGATGGCAGCGTGCCGGGCCGCGCCCAGGCGGCGCGCCAGTTCGGGCTGGGGGAGCGGGCGTTTGCGCGCCGGTTGCAGGAGGAGGGCCGGTGTTATGCCGACCTGGTCGATGGCGTGCGCCATGCGCTGGCGTGCCAGGCGGTGGCCAGCGGGGCCGAGCCGTTTGTGCGCATCGCGCGGCGCCTGGGGTTTTCGGAGGCCAGTGCCTTCAACCGGGCGTTTCGCCGCTGGACGGGCTGTGCCCCGGGGGACTGGCAGCAGCAGGGGGCTGCGGTGCTGCAGGCTGCGCCGCCAGCCGGGCGTTGAAGCCCGAGCGCTCCATCAGCGAAGCGGGTTGCGCCTGTGCTCCACAGAGCGTCAACCGGCCGCCGCGTTCAGAAACGGCCTTGAGAATCTGCTCCAGGCCCTCCAGTCCGGTGGTGTCCAGCGCAAACAGGTCGCTTGCGTCCAGCCGCACCTGCACGCCCAAGGGGGCTTGTTCGATGGCCTCCACCAAAGGGTCGACCTTGCTGGCCGCGCCGAAGAACAGCACGCCGTGCAGGCGCCAGGCCAGGGCGGGAAAGCCTGTCGCTGCCAGGGCCTCGGGTTCGGCGCGAAAGAGCTCGCTCATGCGCCGCACAAACAATGCGCAGGCCAGCACCAACCCGACCTGCACCGCGACGGTAAGGTCAAACACCACGGTGAGGAAGAAGGTGCCCAGCAGCAGCAGCCGATAGTGGTTGGAAAAGTGCTTGAGGCGGACAAACTCATGCCATTCCCCCATGTTCCAGGCCACGTGCAGCAGGATGCCCGCGAGCACAGCCAGCGGAATATGGAGCGCCAACGGGGCCGCGACCAGCACGATGGCGGCCAGTGTGGCCGCATGCACCATGCCGGCGATGGGTGAAGTTGCTCCGGCGCGCAGATTGGTGACCGTGCGGGCGATGGTGCCGGTGACCGGCATGCCACCGAAAAACGGAACCACAAAATTGGCCACGCCCTGGGCCATCAGCTCCTGGTTGGGATCGTGCTTGCGGATATGCGGGCTGCTGGCGAGCTGGTCGGCCACGCGTGCGCACAGCAAGGATTCGATGGCGCCCAGCAGCGCAATGGTGATGGTGGGCGCGACCAACAGGCGTACCGTGTCCCAGGAAAACTCGGGCAGGGCAAACACTGGCAGGCTTTGCGGAATACCGCCAAAGCGGGTGCCCAGCGTCTCGACCGGGTAGCCCATGCCGTGCGACAGGGCGGTGAGGGTGATGAGCGCGATCACCGGCGCGGGAATGCGTACAAAAGACCGTACCGTATGGCCCCCCGGCATGCGCAGCACCGGCGAGTCGTGCATGAACAGGCGTGGCCACAGGAACAGGCCGCCCAGGCAGGCCGCGCCCAGGCCGAGCGCATAAGGGTTCGCGCTGTCGATGTGCAGCGCCAGCACATGCACTTGCGAGAAGAAGTTGCCCGGCATTTTTTCAATGGACAGGCCCAGAAAATCCTTGAGCTGCGAAACGGCGATCAGCACCGCAATGCCGTTGGTGAAGCCGATGACGATGCTGACGGGCACAAAGCGCACCAGATTGCCCAGGCGCAGCAGTCCCAGGGCAAACAGCAGAACACCGGCGCAGGCGGTGGAGATGAGCAGGTTGGCGACGCCATAGCGCTCGACAATGCCATAGACGATGACGATGAACGCGCCCGCAGGCCCGCCAATCTGCACATTGGTGCCGCCCAGCAGCGCCACCAGGAAGCCGCCGATGATGGCAGTCCACAGTCCGGCTTGCGGCGGGAGCCCGCTGGCGATCGCAAACGCCATGGCCAGCGGCAGCGCCACCACGCCCACGGTAGCGCCGGCACCCAGGTCTGCCAGTGCGCGGCTGTGGTTATAGCCGCGCAGGGCGTCGGCGATGCGGGGGCGGAAGGTGAAAGAGAAGGACATGCAGGCAACTCCAGGAGGTGAACGCGGTGGACGGGGCGGTCACATCGTCGGAGAGCTGCGCGGGCGCGGTCTGCGCGGGTGGGGCTTGCCGGGAGGCGTGCTGCGAATCATGGGCGCTCCAGTGTAAGAGAGCACCATCGGCACGCAACTGCCGACAACCCGTAGCAAATACCACTCTGGTTGTCAGGCTCTGGAAAGACCCTTGTGTTTAGCGCACACGCATGCCCGGCTGGGCGCCAGGCCAGGGGTTCAGCACGTAGATGCCGGGGTTTGCCTTCTCATCGCCATGGCTGGCCGCCAGCACCATGCCCTCGGACACGCCGAACTTCATCTTGCGCGGCGCCAGGTTGGCCACCACCACGGTGAGCTTGCCCACCAGCTCCTGGGGCTGGTAGCTGCTGGCGATGCCGCTGAAGACGTTGCGCGTGCGGCCCTCGCCCACGTCGAGCGTGAGGCGCAGCAGCTTGGTGGAGCCTTCCACGGCCTCGCAGTGGACGATCTGGGCGATGCGCAGGTCGATCTTGGCGAAGTCGTCGATGGTGATCGTGGGGGCCAGTTCCTCGCCGCCGGGCGCTACGGTTT
>JAMLIQ010000127.1 GCA_023954095.1 Burkholderiaceae bacterium
TCCACCGGCCAGAGCACGAAGTCCGCGCTGCGGCCTGTGGCCAGCAGGCCGTGCGTGTCTTGCAGGCCCAGGGCGCGGGCGGCGTGCTGGGTGATACCGGCCAGCGCCTCAGGCACCGTCAGGCGGAACAGGGTGCACGCCATGTTGGCCATGAGCAGCAGGCTCAATGCGGGCGAGGTGCCGGGGTTGTGGTCGGTGGACACGGCCATGGGCACGCCCGCGGCGCGCAGCTGCTCGATGGGTGGCAAATGGGTGTCGCGCAGGGTGTAGTAGGCGCCGGGCAGCAGCACGGCCACGGTGCCGGCCGCCTGCATGGCGGCAATGCCCGCCGGGGAGAGGTGTTCGATGTGGTCGCACGACAGCGCCTGGTAGCGCGCCGCGAGCTGCGCCCCGCCCATGTCGGAGAGCTGCCCGGCGTGCAGCTTGACGGGCAGGCCCAGCCGCTGGGCGGTGGCAAACACCTGCTCAGTTTCGGCGAGTGAGAAGGCGATGCGCTCGCAGAACACGTCCACCGCGTCCACCAGGCCTTCGTCGTGCAGCGCGGGCAGCATCTGCTGGCACAGGTGGTCGATGTAGTCCTGGCTGCGCCCGGTGTATTCCGGCGGCAGGACGTGGGCGCCCAGAAAGGTGGTGCACACGGTGATGCCCTGCTCGCGCCCCAGGCGGCGTGCCACGCGCAGTTGCTTGCGCTCATGCTCCAGGGCCAGGCCGTAGCCGGATTTGATTTCGATGGCGCACACGCCCTCGGCCATCAGCGCTTGCAGGCGCGGCAGCGCGCTGGCGTACAACGCGTCCTCGCTGGCCGCACGCGTGGCGCGCACGCTGGAGACGATGCCGCCCCCGGCGCGGGCCACTTCCTCGTAGCTGGCGCCCGCCAGGCGCAGGGCAAATTCATGCGCGCGCTGGCCACCATAGACCAGGTGGGTGTGGCAATCAATCAGCCCCGGCGTGGCCCAGGCGCCGCACGCATCGTGCTGCGGCAGGTGCGCAAACGCTTCGGGCACGGCCTGCTGCGGCCCCAGCCAGCGCAGCACGCCCTGCTGCACCACCAGCGCGGCAGGTGCGCCGTCGGCCACGGGCTGCGTGGGTTGCGCCAGGCCGGGGGCCAGGCGCAGGTGGCGCCACACACCGTCGGCGCTGGCGGATGGGGGTTGGGCCATGGTTTGCTCCTGTTTTTATAGCTATTAGCGCCCATAGATAGCGCGCCAAAGGCGTTTTTATTCAATTCTTCCCGCGCGCCAGGCGGGCGGCCAGGCGGGCCACCACCTTGGCGGTCAGGCCGTCGCGGTCGAAGCTGGGGTTGAACTCGGCCAGGTCTGCCGCCACCAGCTTGCCGCTGGAGAGCACCGCATCGACCACGCGTTCCACACCCCACAGCGGCACGCCCAGCGGCGCGGGGGCCGATACGCCGGGAGCCACGGCACCGGGCAGCACATCGATGTCGATGCTGAGGTGCACCGCATCGCACGCCTGCAGCTCCTGCGCCAGCGCGGCCAGGGCCTGCAGCATGCCCGCTTCGGTCTGCAGAACGTCGTCGAGCCAGTAGCGCACGCCCAGCGCGTCGGCGCGCTCGAACAGGGCCTGGGTGTTGGCATAGCGGCTGATGCCCAGCACGCGGTAGCAGAACACCCGCCCCTGGGCTGCGCACAGCTCCTGGATCTGGCGGAACGGTGTGCCCGAGTTGCCCGCATGCGCCATGCGCAGGTCGAAGTGGGCGTCCAGGTTGAGGATGAGGATGCGCTGCGCGGCAGGCAGCGCCTGCGCGATGCCCTGGAAGGTGCCCCAGGCCACCTCGTGCCCGCCGCCCAGCACCAGGGGCAGGCAGCCCTGCGCCCTGGCCTGCGCCACGCGCTGGCCCAGTGCCACCTGTGCCGCTTCCAGCGCGCCCTGCGGGCAGTCGATGTCGCCCATGTCCCACAGCGCGGGCTCGCCCAGCACGGGCAGGTTGGCCAGCGCCTTGCGCGCAACATCGGGGCCATGCGCAGCGCCCACGCGCCCGGCGTTGCGGCGCACGCCTTCGTCCACGGCAAATCCGATCAGGGCTACGCCGCCCTGGCTGGTGGCGGCAAAGGGCTGCACCCGTTGGTGCCAGCGCGGGCTGGGGCCGGTTTCCTCGGCATCGATGCGGCCTTGCCAGACGAAAGGCGTGGTCATGGTGGGCTCCTTCAGCGGACCATGGGGAGTTTGAGGCCCTGCTTCTTCGCCGTTTCGATGGCCAGCTCATAGCCCGCGTCCGCATGGCGCATCACGCCCGAGCCGCAGTCGTTCACCAGCACGCGCGCCAGGCGCTCGGCGGCGGCCTCCGTGCCGTCGGCCACGATGACCATGCCCGAGTGCTGGCTGTAGCCCATGCCCACGCCGCCGCCGTGGTGCAGGCTCACCCAGGTGGCTCCGCCGGCGGTATTGAGCAGGGCGTTGAGCAGCGGCCAGTCGGAGACGGCGTCGGTGCCGTCGCGCATGGCCTCAGTCTCGCGGTTGGGGCTGGCCACGCTGCCGGTGTCGAGGTGGTCGCGGCCGATGACGATGGGGGCCTTGAGCTCGCCGTTTTTCACCATCTCGTTGAAGGCCAGGCCGGCGCGGTGGCGCTCGCCCAGGCCCAGCCAGCAGATGCGCGCGGGCAGGCCCTGGAAGGCGATACGTTCGCGCGCCATGTCCAGCCAGCGGTGCGTGTGGTGGTTCTCGGGGAACAGTTCCTTGATCTTGGCGTCGGTCTTGTAGATGTCCTCGGGGTCGCCCGAGAGCGCCACCCAGCGGAATGGCCCCTTGCCCTCGCAGAACAGCGGGCGGATGTAGGCGGGCACGAAGCCGGGGAAGTCGAAGGCGTTTGCCACGCCCTGGTCGAACGCCACCTGGCGGATGTTGTTGCCGTAGTCCACCGTGGGGATGCCCATGGCTTGGAAGTCGAGCATGGCCCGCACATGGACGGCGCAGCTTGTGGCTGCGGCGGCCTTGAGCGAGCCATGCTGCGCGGGGTCTTTCTGCGCGGCCTGCCATTGCGGCACGGTCCAGCCGCTGGGCAGGTAGCCGTGGATGAGGTCGTGGGCGCTGGTCTGGTCGGTGACGAGGTCGGGCTTGATACCCCCGGCCCGGGCGCGGCGCACCAGCTCGGGCAGGATGTCGGCGGCGTTGCCCAAGAGGCCGATGGAAATGGCCTTCTTCTCTTGCGTGTAGCGCTGGATGCGCGCCAGCGCATCGTCCAGGTCGGTGGCCTGCTCGTCCAGGTAGCGCGAGCGCAGGCGGAAGTCGATGCTGCTTTGCTGGCATTCGATGGTGAGCGAGCAGGCGCCGGCCAGCGTGGCGGCCAGCGGCTGGGCGCCGCCCATGCCGCCCAGGCCGGCCGTGAGGATCCACTTGCCCGAGAGGTCGTTGTTGTAGTGCTGGCGGCCGGCCTCAACGAAGGTCTCGAAGGTGCCCTGCACGATGCCCTGGCTGCCGATGTAGATCCAGCTGCCGGCGGTCATCTGGCCGTACATGAACAGGCCCTTGCGGTCGAGTTCGTTGAAGTGCTCCCAGGTGGCCCACTTCGGGACCAGGTTGGAGTTGGCCAGCAGCACGCGCGGTGCGTTGGCATGCGTCTTGAACACGCCCACGGGCTTGCCCGATTGCACGAGCAGGGTTTCATCGTCGTTGAGATCCTTGAGCGATGCCAGGATCTGGTCGAAGCACTCCCAGTCGCGCGCAGCGCGGCCGATGCCGCCGTAGACCACGAGGTCCTGCGGGCGTTCGGCCACTTCGGGGTCGAGGTTGTTCTGCACCATGCGGTAGGCCGCTTCGGCCAGCCAGTTCTTGCAGTGCAGCTGGCTGCCGCGCGGGGCGCGGATGACGCGCGCGGGGTCGTGGCGCGGGTCGGTGACGGGGGTGAGGTTGGCGTCGTGTGCGTTCATGGCAGGGGCTCCTTGGGGGGTGCGGTTCATTGGTGGCTGGGCAGGCAGGCGGTCAGGGGCGCGGGCCAGGCGGCCTCGCCCTGCACCCAGGCGCGCATGGCCTCGATGTCGGGCGCGAGGTAGCGGTCCTGCTCCAGGAAGGCCACGCGGCGGCGGATGGCGGCGAACTGTTCCTCGACGAGCGGGGAGGACTTCAGCGAGCGGTCGAACTCCATGCCCTGCGCGGCCGACATGGCCTCGATGCCCACCATCACCGCTGCGTTGCGCACCATGTCGAGCAGGCGGCGCGCGCCGTAGGTGGCCATGGACACATGGTCTTCCTGGTTGGCCGAGGTGGGCAGGCTGGTCACGCTGCTGGGGTGGGCCAGACACTGGTTCTCGGCGGCCAGCGCGGCGGCCGTGACCTGGGCGATCATGAAGCCCGAATTCACGCCGCTGTCCCGGATCAGGAAGGCCGGCAGGCCCGACAGGCCGGGGTCGAGCAGCAGCGACAGGCGGCGCTCGGAGATGGCACCGATCTCGGCCACGGCCAGCGCGATGATGTCGGCCGCGAAGGCCACGGGCTCGGCGTGAAAGTTGCCGCCTGAAATCACCTCGTTGGTGTCGGTGAAGACCAGCGGGTTGTCCGACGCCGCATTGGCCTCGGTGCGCAGCACGCGCGCGGCGTGCTGCAGGTTGTCCAGGCAGGCGCCCATGACCTGCGGGATGCAGCGGATGGAGTACGGGTCCTGCACGCGGCCGCAGTGCGGGTGTGAGGGGTCGATCTGGCTGCCGTCGAGCAGGGCGCGCACGGCGGCGGCCACGGCGATCTGCCCGGCCTGGCCGCGTGCGGCGTGGATACGCGCATCGAACGGTTTGACCGAGCCCTTGATGGCTTCGAGCGAGAGCGCGCCCGCCACCAGCGCGGCGCAGAACACGTCTTCCGCGCCGAACAGGCCGGCCAGCGCCAGGGCGGTGGACACCTGCGTGCCGTTGAGCAGCGCCAGGCCTTCCTTGGGGCCGAGCACAAAGGGCTGCAGGCCCACGGCGGCCAGGGCCTCGCGGCCCGACACCACCTTGCCGTCCACCGTGGCCTGGCCTTCGCCAATCAGCACGCAGGCCAGGTGCGCCAGCGGCGCCAGGTCGCCCGAGGCGCCCACCGAGCCCTTGGCGGGGATGACCGGCAGCACGTTGGCGTTGGCCAGCGCCAGCAGCGCGTCCACGATGGCGGGGCGGATGCCCGAGTGGCCGCGCGCCAGGCTCACGGCCTTGGTGGCCAGCACCAGGCGCACCACGCCGTCGGGCAGCGCCTCGCCCGTGCCCACGCTGTGCGAAAGCACCAGGTTGCGTTGCAGCTCGGCCAGGCGCTCGTGGGCGATCTTCGTGCTGGCCAGCTTGCCGAAGCCGGTGTTGATGCCGTAGACCACCTGGTCTTCCTCAACGATGCGCTGCACCGTGGCCAGCGCGGCCTGCATGCCGGCCTGCGCCGAGGGGTCGAGCGTGAGCTGCACGCCACCGGCGTGGATGCGGCGCAGCTGCGCCAGCGTGACGTGGCCGGGGTCGAGGGTGATGGGGGTGGTCATGGTGCCAGTCCTGTCTATACAAGTAAGAATCAAAGTTGCGCGATGGTTGTTCGTGTTGGCTGCGGATGGCCCGAGTTCAGTCCACTAGGCTGTGCGGAGGCATGGCCCAGGCCAGCGGCCACCGCGCAAGGGCCGCCCCGCCGCGCTGGTGGCGTCCCCCTTCCCGCATTGCGCAGCAATGCGAGAGAAGGGGGAAGGCGCGAAGCGACTCAGGGGGTTGTTTCATATTTCATCCAGCGACGGGGTGGCCGTCGGTGCGGAAGCGGCTGCCGAGCCGGTAGCGCGAGGCCGGGTGCAGGCAGCGCACCACGGTCACGGGCACGCCGCGCGACCAGGTGCGGCGCGTGAGCAGCAGGCAAGGCTCGTGCGCCGGCATCTCCAGCAGCGCGGCCTGCTCGGGGGTGGGCAGCACGGCATCCACCACATGCTCGACCTGGTCGAACGGCACGCTGCGCAGCAGGTATTCGGAGGGCGGCACGGCGGCGAAGTCCTGCGCCAGGAAGTCGGGCGCCAAAGCCGGGTTCACGTGGCGGTCTTCGAGCTGCACCGGCACGCCGTTCTCGCGGTGCACGCACTGCGTATGGAA
>JAMLIQ010000128.1 GCA_023954095.1 Burkholderiaceae bacterium
GGGGCGGGTGGGGCGGTGGCAGCGCACAGCAGCCTGCGCGCCATCACGGTGACCAACATTGCCAAGAGCCGCACGGGGCCACGGCGGATGGTTGCGACTGCTGGCGCAGCCGGGGCAGGCAATGTAGGTGGCGCTTCTGCCACTCCGCCGGCGCCGGCGCCCATGGTTGCTGAGCTGGATGACGGCAGCGCGCTGCCGTTGCGGCGCACCACTTCTGCAGGCAGCCTCACATCAACCAGCGCAGCGACAGCTGGGTTTGGGCGCGCCGCAGTTGTGGCTGCAGCTGCCGCTGCCATGCCCGCTGCTCCTCCAGTGCCGCCTGCTGCGGCGCCGGCCGTGGAGGCGGCGGCAGCAGCTGCTGCAGCGGGTGTACCGCCGCCGCCTCCCGCCACTGCCGCTGCCACCACCGCTGCCACTGCAACTGCTACTGCCCCTGGTGCAGGCGCAGATGCAGGTGCAGGTGCTAATGGCGACGCTTCGCATGCGGCGGCACGGGGAGTGCCGCGGCTGTCAGCCATTGTAGAGGAGGGCGCCGCGGCTGGCGCAGCAGCAGCAACAGGTGGGGGTGAGGATGGCAGTGCCAGCAGCGACATCACGGCAGGCGTGCAGTCGGCTGCCGGACGCGCACAGCGAGCCATGCGTGGCACCCCTGCGGGTGGCCCTGGCGGCGCTGCAAGCGGCAAGGTGGGCAGCCCTGTGACAGGTGGTGTGGTGAGCCGCATTTTCTCCTCTGCGCTGCGCCACGACTTTGGGGGTCTGCTGCCTGTACCAGAGGCCAAAGAACTAACGCCAGCGGAGGTGGCGGCAGCGGAGCGGCGGCGCCGGAGGGATGCACTGGTCGCGGCAGACGTGCAGTTTGCGGCGGAGTACGGCATCAACCTGGGCAATCTGCTGCTCACTTTTGACGCAGCAGAGGCGCTGGAGGATGCTGACGACGCCAAGTACTTGAAGGGCCGCCGCGAGTACACAGGCGGCCTGGAGGACGTGTTTGCTACGTCACCATTTGAGGCGTACAAGCTGCAGCGCGGGCAAGTGGTGGGCCGCAGCTTCATGGGCTCCAACCTGCGCACGGTGGGTGTGTTCAAGGGTGTGGTGCGCCTGTGCGCCACCAAGGATGACCCTTCGCCCGTCGACATGAGCGCTCTGCTGGCGCCCAAGACGCACGTGGTGCGCGTCTACGTCCTCACGGGTTCACGCCTGCAACCGAAGGACACGTACGTTGGGTGCGGGGTGGCATCATGCGCAGTGGCTCGTGCGCACCAGCTCTGCTGCACGGTCTAGTGTGTGGTGTCACAGCCGCAAGCACTACGCTGACTTTCGCCGCACCACACGCATGTGCAGGAACGGCAAGTCGGACCCGTACCTTGTGGTCAAGCTGGGTGACACCGTGATCAAGGCCCGCAAGGATTACATCCCGGCCACCACGGAGCCAGGATTCTACCAGTCCTTTGAGCTGCGCACGACGCTGCCTGGGCCCTCCCTCCTCACGGTGGAGGTATGGGATTACGACAGTGCGTTGCGGTAGAGGCGGGGTGGCAGCCAGTGCAGGAGGTGGCATCCCTTGGACACTGACACTGACATTGACACTGACACTCACCTCCCCTCCCGCACCTGCGCTCCGCTGCGCGCCATGTGCAGTGATCACCAGCGACGACTTTATTGGCAGCACCACCATTGACTTGGAGGACCGCTGGTTTGAGCCGGCCTGGCAGCAGCTGGGTCTGGACGCGGAGACGGCAGACCGCTTTCGCCCCAAGCCCGTGGAGCGGCGCGACTTGTGGACGCCGTCCTCACGTGCTTCGCAGGGGCAGCTGCGGCTGTGGGTGGACATCATGACGGCAGAGCAAGCAACGCGGTACAGCATGGTGAACATCCACCCGCCGCCGCCGCGGCCGTACGAAGTGCGCGCCATCATCTGGAAGGCGCGCAAGATGAAGTCCGGGGACATGGTGACGGACATGAACGACCTGTATGTCAAGGCGTGGCTGGAGGGGGAGAAGGCACAGCACACCGACACGCACTTCCGTGCGCGCAAGGGCCTGGGCAGCTGGAACTGGCGCATGAAGTGGGAGGTGAACCTGCCGCGCAAGTTCTTCTACTTCCACATCCAGGCGTGGGACCGTGATCTCACCAAGGTGCGTTGCGTGCTGCCTACGTCCACGCGCGAGTGTGTGCCGCCACGCTGCCTCGCTACCTCGCTACCACGCCCAATGTCCCACCTCCCTGCCCCCTCCCTTCTCCCATTGCAGTATCCCGACTGCCTGGGCGAGGCGGCATTCGACTTGGGCCCCATGGTGCGGCGCAGCCTGCGCGCACCCACACGCGGGCTGCAGGTGTTCACCTCCGATGCGGAGCAGCTGGCGCAGAAGGCCAAGCGCATGGAGCTGCAGAAGCGCAAGAATGAGCTGCGCCAGAAGACGGCGGCGCTGGAGGAGGACAAGAAGCGCAAGGCGCGCATCGCCAAGGCCGAGGCTGCCATGATCAAGTCAGGTCTGGCCACAAAGGGGACGGCGCACGCACTGGCTGAGGCGCAAATTGAGAAGGAGGACGCGCTGGCAGGCAAGGCGGCGGGCAAGGTGGCACTGGCTCAACTTGCAGACGCGCAGAAGAAGGAGGCGGACTTCCTTGGCGTGCCCGCACCCACTGGTGGCGCTGCTGCAGGCCTTTCTACTTCTGTGGCCACGGCTGGCGCCGGCGGTGCGGTTGTGCGGCGGCGCGGCGGCGGTGGTGCCAGCGGCGGCGCCATGCTGCCGCCCTCTACACCAGCAGCAGCAGCAGGCGGGGCAGGCAAGGGGGTGGCGGCGGAGGAGGATGGTGGTGGCACCGGCGGGGAGGTGACGACACTGTGGGGCAGCATGGCAGCGGGAGCGAGCGGACTGGTCAGCGGCGCCGGCAGCGCCATTGGTGGCCTGTTTGGCGACGGCACGGCTGATGGCATCGAGCTGCCTGGCAAGGGCGGCGGCGCTGCAAAGGGCAGCGGACTGAGTATGAAGGAGCGCGCACTGGCGAGTGCGACGGGCATGCCTGTGGGCGCGCTGGGCAGCCTGCGCGACGCTGCTGACGCCGGTGACGCCAAAGCCACTGTGGCGGCGCTGAAGAAGGCGGCAGGCATCGAGACAGACGTGCATCCGGAGCACGCGCAGTGGTTGAAGCTGCTGCAGCACACCATGGGCGCGGGCGGAACGAAGGAGGAGGTGACGGGCGAGATCCTGGTGACGGTGGAGCTGCTGCCTGCCGCCGTAGCCACCAAGTACCCCGCAGGATTTGGGCGCTCGGCACCCAACATGCACCCCACACTACCAGCGCCAGCTGGCCGCCTGCGGTGCACCCTGAACCCCTGCACCTGCATGTACCAGCTGTGCGGCCCCAAGCTGTGCACCATCTTCATGTGCCTGCTGGGCTGCCTTGCCGTTGGCGCCTGCTTCGTGTTCATTGGACCCATGATCTCCACCGCCGCCACCCTGCTGTCAGCCCTGCCGCCAGAGGCATCGGGCCCCATAGCCGTGCTCATTGGGGTGGCAGTGTGCTCTGGCCCCGTGTTTTGCACCGTGCGTTTCCTGTGCTGCGCGCCGCGCGTGGACATGGACGAGGCTGACCTCAGCGGCTCCGCGTCAGATGAGGCGCAGCCACTGATGGATGGCGTGGGCGAGGGTGACGACGGCGGGTTGGCGGATGAGGAGGCGGAGCTGGATGCCGAGGCGCGCAACCTGGAGGCGGCTGCGCGTGCCAATGGTGGCGTGGGTGCTGCTGTGGGTGCAGGTGTGGGCGTGGGGATGGGCGGCGGTGGTGCGGCAGCTGCCGCGGCTTCGACAGCAGCAGGCACGGGATTGCTGGCAGGTGGGGGTGGGGCCACAGCGCCAAGGCTGCCAGGGGCAGCGGCGGCAGTGACGGCAGGCAAGCTGGCTGCCAAGACAGCATGAGGAGGGGTGCCTGCATTGGGGGCGGCGGGCAAGTGTGCGAATGGAGCGGTTCCATAGTGGCAGCTGCGTGGTATGCTGGATGGTGCGCGAGTGGCCGCGCCGACTGGGCGGGGAGTGGAGAGCTCGTCACCGTGCAATGCATGCGCCTGGGCGAGGCGGCATGATTCCGTTCTTGGATAGTGGGGGCACACTCACACACGACGTTTCGGTTGAAGTTTGGCTTGGACGAGTTGACAACGCAGCACGTCGCAATGCGGCGAATCAGAGCAGGTGCCTGGCCACGCAGATGCGTGTGCGCGTGGGCAGCACCCACCTGCCACACAGGATGTGTCCGACGTCAGGGTTCAAAGGCGGGCAGTGTCCTGCCGTGGGGCCTTGCGCTGAAGCAGGGCGGCGTGGTCGGGCCATGGCCTGTGCGCATTGAGCCACTGGGTGGCCTGGCCAGGCCACAGGATCGCGGTGGCGGCAGGAGTGGAGCAACCAGCAGCTGGAGGTGACAGCCGAGAGATCCCACAGGCAGGCAACAGGGCGAGCCATGCGATCCGCCGGACAGGGGCCCACCAAGTAGATCGTGCGCTGGCGGCACCCCAAGGGTGTGTATGCGCCCATCCAGCACATCAGAACAGGCGTGGGTGGCCGCGCCCCCACAGGTGAACGGCTCGGTGGTGTGGCCCGCAGCCATGCCAGCTGCCATGCAGCGCGGCCTGTGCGGGCACAGGGCAGTTGTGCCAGCCTAGCAAGCGAGGCGTGGGCAGGCGGCAATGTGTGTGTGTGTGTGGGTCTCGCAGTTGAGCGGCCTAGTGATGGCGACTGTGACTGCCAGTGCCGCAGCTGCCACACCAGGGCCAAGCGTCATGATGATGCGGCGGACCGCCTACGAGGGGCTGATAGGCGGGTGAAGGGTGGCGTGGTAGGAGGACGCAGCATGGTCGTTGCTACTCACACTTTTGTGACATTGAATCCCAGCATGTGTGCCTGCCTGTCGATGGTGTAGGCGCTCATGCAGGTGTGTCAGCATAGCACGCGCAGGACAGCAGCCGATACCAATGCCAAGGGGGCACAAAGGGCTGCTTAGCAGTTGCACGCGCGCCTGCTGCCCTCCCGACGAGGCAAACGTCAGGTGGGACGAGTCGACAAGTTCAACGTGCGACTCGAAGGCAAGTGAGCATGCCCATAACTGGCTAAACGGAGAGACGCGCCGCAGCTCTGCTGTACAGCCAGTGACAGATCTGCTGGCAACCCCACCTCCTAACCATCGTCCATATTCGAATACTGTTGTTCACGAGATGTTGCAGGCATTACCTGCTAAAGTGCGTGCCATTCAGCGTCCGAAGGGCGGGTAAGTGTGCATAAGAGACACCCACCGTGATGCCGTGGCAGCCCCTCACAACCAGCTCCTCTAGCCGCGGCGTCAGCGATGCAACAGCCGCATCGCCCACCGCTGTCCAGTAACAGACCAGCTTCTTCAGTGCACGCAGGTGGCAAAACGACACGCCCGCCGTGATGCCCCTGCAACCGCTCACATCCAGCTCCTCCAGCCCTGGTGGCAGAGACGCCACCGCTGCATCACCCACTGCTGTACGGTTGCAGTCCAGCGCCTTGAGTGCGCGCAGGTGGCCAAACGACACGCGCGCCGTGATGCCCTCGCAGTACCGCACATCCAGCTCCTTCAGCCCCGGCGGCAGCGACGCCACCGCCGCATCACCCACCGCTGTGTAGCTGCAGTCCAGCTTCTTGAGTACGGCCAAGTGGCCAAACGACACGCCCGCCGTGATGCCCTCGCAGGCCGCCACATTCAGCTCCTCCAGCCCCGGCGGCAGCGACGCCACCGCCGCATCACCCACCGCTGTGTAGCTGCAGTCCAGCGTCTTGAGTACGGCCAGGTGGCCAAACGACACACTCGCTGTGATGCCGCTGCAGCCCCCCACATGCAGCTCCTCCAGCCCCGCCGGCAGCGATGCCACCGCCGCATCACCCACCACTGTGCGGTACCAGACCAGCTTCTTGAGCGCGGACAGGTGGCCAAACGACACGCCCACCGTGATGCCGCTGCAGCCCTGCACATCCAGCTCCTCCAGCCCCGGCGGCAGC
>JAMLIQ010000129.1 GCA_023954095.1 Burkholderiaceae bacterium
CACCATGGCATCCGTGAACAAAGTCATCATCGTCGGCAACCTGGGCCGCGACCCCGAAATGCGCACCTTCCCCAGTGGCGACCAGGTGGCCAACGTCACCATCGCCACCACCGACAAGTGGAAGGACAAGCAAAGCGGCGAAATGCGCGAAGCCACCGAGTGGCACCGCGTGGTGTTCCACGGCCGCCTGGCCGAAATCGTGGGACAGTACCTGCGCAAGGGCTCGCAGGTGTATGTGGAAGGCAGCCTGCGCACGCGCAAGTGGACCGACCAGTCCGGCGTAGAGAAGTACAGCACCGAAATCCGCGCCGACCAGATGCAGATGCTGGGCAGCCGCCAGGGCATGGGCGGACAAGGCGGTGGTGGCCAGCAAGGTGGCGGCTACGATGATGGCGGTTACGGCGGCGACGCCAGCAGTGGCTATGACCAGGCCCCGCGCCGTGCGGCGCCCCCGCCCCAGCGCCCGGCAGCGCCTGCGCCGCGCCCTCCTGCACCGGCTCCCGCGCCGCGTGCCGCTTCGGGTTTTGATGACATGGATGACGATATTCCGTTCTGACACAGGGGCAGACGGTTTGGTTTGTGAGGACGGAAGGCCCGCGTCTGAAGAGGAGGCGGGCCTTGTTGTTTCAGGCCCCGGAATCGTGCATTTGAAATGCCTTCAGCCACCATGAAAGCCTTCCAGGATTACTATCCCGAAAACGTTTCGCACTGCTACGGCTGCGGCAGCCAGAACCCGCACGGCCACCGCATCCGCACCTTCTGGGAGGGTGACGAAACCGTGACCCGCTACACCCCGCAGCCTTGGGAGACATCGGTTCCCGGCTTCGCCTATGGCGGCTTGATTGCTTCACTGATCGATTGCCACAGCACCGGTACCGCCGCCGCCGCGATGTACCGCAGCGAGGGCCGTGCAATGGATTCCCTGCCGGTGTTCCGGTTCGTGACGGGCTCGCTGCACGTGGACTTCAAGAAGCCCACGCCCATCGTGGAGCTGGAGATCCGTGGCCGCGTGAAGGAAATCAAGGGACGCAAAGTGGTGGTGGAGACCACCGTCAGCGCCAATGGCGTGGTGACTGCGCGTGGCGAGGTGGTCGCGGTGCAGATGCCCGAGGACTTCGGTACGCCGCGCTGAAGGGGCGTTTACGCCGCGTGCACGGCAGCGCTCTGGATCACCCCGCCCCCCAGGCACACATCGCCGTCGTATATCACAGCGCTCTGCCCCGGTGTCACGGCCCATTGCGCTTCGGGAAAGCTGAGCGCGAAACCGTCGGGCGCCGACGCCAGCGTGCAGGCGGCGTCCTGCTGGCGGTAGCGTGTCTTGGCGGCATACGGGCCCGGCGCGGGGGCGTGGCCTGCACACCAGCTCACATCCTGCGCCACCAGCTGGTGCGACAGCAGCCAGGGGTGGTCGTGCCCCTGCACCACACGCAAGGTGTTGCTCGCCCGTTCCTTGCGGGCCACGAACCAGGGCGCATGGTCGCCTGCGCCGCGTTGCGCGCCCTTTTCCTTCACGCCACCAATGCCCAGCCCCTGGCGCTGGCCCAGGGTGTAGAAGGACAGGCCCACATGCCGGCCCAGCGTGCGCCCCCGCTCGTCCTGGATGGGACCGGGCGCGTGGCTGATGTAGCGGTTGAGGAATTCGCGGAACGGCCGCTCGCCGATGAAGCAGATGCCGGTGGAGTCCTTTTTCTGCGCATTCGGCAAGTTGATCTCGGCCGCGATGCGGCGCACCTCGGTCTTGTGCAGTTCACCGACAGGGAACAGCGTTTTCGCCAGCTGCGCCTGCGTCAGCCGGTGCAGAAAATAGCTCTGGTCCTTGCTTGGGTCCAGGCCCTTGAGCAGTTCAAACAGGCCGGACTGTGCGTTCTGGCGCACGCGTGCGTAGTGGCCCGTGGCGATCTTTTCCGCCCCCAGGCGCATGGCGTGGTCGAGGAAGGCCTTGAACTTGATCTCGGCGTTACAAAGGACATCGGGGTTGGGCGTGCGCCCGGCCTGGTATTCGCGCAGGAACTCAGCGAACACGCGGTCCTTGTACTCGGCGGCGAAGTTGACGTGCTCGATCTCGATGCCGATCACGTCGGCCACGGCGGCGGCGTCCACGAAGTCGATGTTGGAAGAGCAGTATTCGCTGTCGTCGTCATCTTCCCAGTTCTTCATGAAGATGCCGACCACCTCGTGGCCCTGCTGCTTCAAAAGATGGGCGGTGACGGCGGAATCCACCCCACCGCTCAGGCCTACGACGACTCTGTGCTTGCTCATGGGGGTGATTATCCCGGCTCGGGCAGACGCTTCACTCGGGCCGGGGATTGGTCACGCTGGCATCGGTGTGCACCAGGCCCAGCGGGAAGCGCTGGCCTGCCAGGTAGTCCTCCAGGCAGTGCAGCACCAGCGGGCTGCGGTGGCGTTCGGGGCAAGCGCGGATTTCTTCGGGTGTCATCCACAGGGCGCGTACGATGCCCGAGTCCAGCGTGCGCCAGCCGTGGTGTGTGCCCAGCGTGCCGGCAAAGGCAAACCGCATGTAGGTCAGGTCGTCGCCCGTGCGTGTCTTGGTGAACCGGTTGAGGTATACGCCGACCAGCGCCGTGGGCACAAAGTCGTGGGCGGTTTCCTCCAGCACCTCGCGGGCGCAGGCCTGCATGGGGGATTCGCCCGGGTCCAGGTGGCCTGCGGGGTTGTTGAGCTTGAGGCCATCGGTGGTTTCCTCTTCGACGAGAAGGAATCGCCCTTCGCGTTCGATGAGGGCCGCCACGGTGACGTTGGGTTTCCAGCGGTTGGGCATGGCGCGTATTATCGTGAACCATGGCGCGCGGCCCGGTGGTCCGCTTTTTGTCGTTGCCGAAAGGGGTTTCCATGGCTTGGCATACCTGGTTGATTTATCTCGTGGCAGCCGTGGGCCTTTCTCTCACGCCCGGCCCCAACAGCCTGCTGGCGCTGACCCACGGCGCGCTGCACGGCCACCGCCGCACGCTCTGGACGGTGGCGGGCGGCGCCCTGGGTTTTGTGGCGGTGATTGCGTTGTCGATGCTGGGGATTGGCGCGCTGCTGCAAACCTCGGCCAGTGCCTTGCTGGTGCTCAAGTGGGTGGGCGGCGCGTACCTGGTGTGGCTGGGCGTTCAGCTGTGGCGTGCGCCGCCGCTGCAGCTCAAGCCCGATGCGGATGCACCGTTTCCGCGCCGCAGCCAGCTGTTTCGCCAGGGGCTGTTGGCAGCGGTGTCCAACCCCAAGGCGCTGCTGTTCTATGGCGCTTTCTTGCCTCAGTTTCTCGACCCGGCGCGCAGCCTGTGGCTGCAGTTTGCGGTGATGGCGGGTACGTTTGCCGCCATCGAGTGCGTAGTGGAGTATCTGCTTGCCCGCATGGCCAACCGCATTCGCCCTGCGCTGGAGCGCTATGGCAAGCGCTTCAACCGCGTTTGCGGCGGCGCCTTTGCGGCCATGGGGGTGGCGCTGCCGATGACGCGCTGATCAGCCCAGCGTGCGCAGCATGTACACCGCACCTTCGCCATAGGCGGCCAGGCGCTGGCGCTGCACTGCATCGCGCAGGGTGTGCACGGCATAGCCGTGGCGCTCCCAGTACCCTTGTGATCCCTGCACCGCGACCAGCGCCGAGCGCGTGAGGCCCCGCGCCACTGCGCCGCGCCACAACGGCGCCAGCAGGGCCCTTGCCAAGCCCTGCCCAGCCAGCGCGGGCAGCACGGCCAGGTCGTGCAGGTAGAGCGTGTCGGGTGGGTTGGCGGCCTCGAAGTCGCCGTGCAGCGGCGTGACCTTGCCCGCGAGCGCGTCGTAGGCGGCCAGATAGGCGCAGAGCTGGCCTGCGCGTTCCAGCACCACCGAGCATTGGGCCGGGCACGCCAGGCGGCGTGCGTACACCGCAGCGCTTTCGATATAGCCATCGCCATAGCAGGCACGCTGCACGGCCAGCAGGCCGGGCAGGTCTTGGGCGGTGAGGGGGCGGACGATGGCGTTCATGGGCGGCGCAGGCGCGGTTTGTATTGGGATGACATCTTCCCCGATCCTGCCTGCGCTGCGGGGGGGCGGGCCGCCTGCATGCCGGGTGCTGCCGATGGTGTTGTCAATCAATCGCTATTGAATCAATAGCTTATTGCGCTTGTAGCGTATGCCCTGCAGCCTGTTTTTATGCGTATTTTTACCGTCATGCGTTGGCGGCCACAGGCAGGCACAGCCGCAGGCGCGCACCGCCCAGGGGCGAGGCCAGGGCCTGCACGCTGCCGCCGTAGGTCTCGGCCAGCGCGCGCACAATGTCCAGACCCAGGCCGGAGCCAGGGCGCTGCTCGTCGAGCTGCACGCCGCGCTCGAACATGTGCTCGCGCTGCGCCTCGGGAATGCCGGGGCCATCGTCGTCCACGGTGAAGCACAACTGGCCCTGCGACAGCTGCACATCGACCACGACGCGCTGGCGTGCCGATTTGCCCGCGTTGTCGATCAGGTTGCCCAGCAGTTCGTACAGGTCCTGCTCTTCGCCGCGAAAAGCGCCGTCCTGCGCCTGGGGCGCGAGTTCAAAGGCGAGACGCCGCTCTGCATGCAGTCGCTCCATGGTGCGCAGCAGTGCGCGCAGCGGTGGCAGAACCGGGGTAGAGAGCCCTGTGGCGCGCACGGCGGCGGCGGCGCGCGCACGGGCGAGGTGGTAGTCCACCTGGCGGCGCGCGGTCGCCACCTGTTCCTGTACCAGCAGGGCCAGCGGGCTGTGCTCTTGCGCGGCGGCATTGGCCAGGATGGACAGCGGCGTGTGCACCGCATGGGCCAGGTTGCCGGCCTGGGTGCGGGCGCGCTGCACCATGTCGGCGTTCTCGCGCAGCACGTGGTTGAACTCGTTGACCAGCGGCTGCAGCTCTTGCGGAACGCTGCCTTCGAGCTGCTTGGCGGCGCCGCTGCGCACGGCGGCGAGGCGCGCGCGCAGGAGCTGCAGCGGTCGCAGCGCCAGCTGCAATTGCACGGCCACGGCCAGCGCCAGACCGAGCGCCAGCAGGCCCAGGGCAATGAGCAGCATGTGGGTGAAACGCTGCAGGGGTTCGGCCAGCAAGGCCTTGTCGCCCGCCACCACCAGGCGCAGCATGGGCGCATCGTCTTCGGGCAGCTGCAGGGTGCGCGCCACGGCAAGGAGTTCGTGGCCCTGTGCATCGCGCAGCAGCAACACGTTGAAGCCGCTGGCGGGATAAGACTTTGGTGCAGCGGGCAACTGCAGCACCTGGTCCCACAGTGAGCGCGAGCGCGCCACGCCTGCCTGGGGCGCCGCACCCAGCTGGTCAATCTGCCAGTACAGCCCCGACAAGGGCTGCGCCAGGCGCGGGTCGGCGGCCATGGGGCTGACGCTGACGCTGCCCGGCGGATTCCAATCGATGGAAGCGCTCAGGAGGTCCAGCTGCATCACCAGCTGGGCCTGCAGTTGTTGCGTGACGTGGTCCTGGAACAAGGTGCGCAGGCCCCAGCCCACCCCGGCAATGGCCAGCAGCATCCAGGCCAGCGTGCCCGCCAGCAGGCGCAGGCGCAGCGACCCCGCCCTCACGCCGCGTGGCCCGCGTCGATCAACCGGTAGCCCAGGCCACGCACGGTTTCGATGCTGCCCGTGGGCAGCTTTTTGCGCAGGCGGCCGACGAAGACTTCGATGGTGTTGGAGTCGCGGTCCGCGTCCTGCGGGTAGAGGTGCTCGGACAGTTCGGTGCGCGAGAGCACTTCGCCCTTGCGCTGCATGAGCAGCGACAGCAGCTTGAACTCATGGCTGGTCAGTTGCAGCGGCAGGCCGTCGACCAGCACGCGGGCCTGGCGCGTGTCGAGCAGTATCGGCCCGCATTGCCA